>JAYEJJ010000276.1:0-32373 GCA_034660495.1 Thermodesulfobacteriota bacterium
ATCAAGCTGTTTGAGGACCAGTGGCCGCAGGTCGCCGATTTTTAGCCTGGCAGGGAAAAAGTCCTCCGTCGTTCTCGTTCCTGACAGGCAACTGCTGGGGGCGGCGGTATTCAAAAAACTTGATGATCGAGTGAAACGGGTTTGAGATACTTAAAAAGGGAAATTTCCTGGAAAAAAGAACCCCTATGGAGTGTAAACAACCCTTGTAATTATTTAAAACAGCTAACTTTCTTGATATAGATACCGTTGAAAATATATACTTCCTCTCACATTGGCTTTACCGCCTTCCTTGCAATTAAAGTATCAATTTGAAAAAGACAGGGGGATCTCTGGTTAATCATCAGCCAGGGCAAGACATCTGATTAAAGATCAAAAGCCAAAAAAGGAAATAGCAATGAAGACAGGGAATCATTGGACACAGTGGTTTGTAAGGTATTGTTTTATAGTGGTGTTTTTATTTTGTTCGTTTCAAGTCCATGCTGAAACGTATACGGATACAGAATCTTTTGATCAAGATGCTGCGCATTCCTGGAATATTAACTGGGCCCACCAAATACCTGATAATGGTGTTGTAAATTCGGCATCGATTGAAATCAAAGCCCAGGTCTGGGCCTGGGGACAGGGGGGAGGCATAGGTCTTTATTGCAGCGACACGACAACATTTTATGTAAATAATGACGATTATTATATTGCCTCACTGACACCGTCGAGTCACCCCAGTCCCTCCAGTTTTTATACTATTTCTGCTTCTTTGGACAAAAATCAAATAGATTGGCTGAATAATAATAACAGCCTTAATTTTCAATTGGTATTACCCTTTGGCTTTATAGCTTCAACAGTTTATATGGATTATTCAACCCTTACCGTAGAATATGATGATTCTTCTGAAGAATATGATGAATCTTCCAATGAAACCGGTGCAAATGCATCCGGTCTGGATGAATACAGATTTGAAAGGATGTGGCCCACCTTACAACAGCCGTGGTATTTTCATAATCCCTGTGATATGACAATAGACACTGAGGGGCATGTTTATATTGTTGATTCATGGAATTTCTGCATCCACAAGTTAACCACGGACGGTCAATTCATCACCTCTGACATGGGCGGTGCAGGAATTGGTGATGGTCAGTTCAGCACGCCCCAGGGTATTGCTGTGGATAATAACGGAAATTCTTATGTGGCGGATACACTGAATCATCGCATTCAAAAATTTACAGCCAATGGCCGGTTTATCAGCAAATGGGGGACCCAGGGTACTGAAAACGGACAATTTGACGGTCCCTTTGGCATAGCGATAGATGATGAAGGCAATGTTTACGTCGCTGATACGTTTAACCATCGGATTCAGAAGTTCACTCAGGACGGACAGTTTGTCACCGCATGGGGAGAGCAGGGTGCAGGCAATGGAGAATTTGACTCACCTTACGCCGTAGAAGTCGATAGCCTGGGAAACGTTTATGTCGCTGATTCGTTCAATGATCGCATTCAGAAGTTCACTCAGGACGGACGGTTTATCACCGCATGGGGGGACCAGGGTACGGGAAATGGACAGTTTAACGGCCCCGGCAGCCTTGAGATCAGTAATAAAGGAGAACTTTATGTAGGTGACAGAGGAAATCATCGTATTCAGAAATTCAGTTCAAAAGGTGAATTTATTACAGCCTGGGGGGAAAAGGGTGAATCTGAAGGTCAATTTTATCATCCAATGGGAATTTCCACTGATTCCCTGGGTCATGTATATGTGGTGGATTCTTTTAATAATCGAATCCAAAAGTTCACCTCGAAGGGGGAATTTATCACGCAATGGGGAGCCTTCAGAAATAGAGCCGGAGGATTTGGTGCCCCCTGGGATTTGGCAAAGGATGAGAGCGGCAATATATATGTGACGGATATGTGGAATAATCGAATCCAGAAATTTACATCCAGCGGGTAATTTATTGCTGAGTGGGGCTCCCTCGGCAGTGGCCAGGGACAATTTCATTATCCCCATGGTATTGCCCTAAGTCCCCTGGGATATGTTTATGTGGCAGACAGTCTGAATCATCGCATTCAAAAATTCACCACACAGGGAGAATTTCTCAGTGAAATGGGCGGATTTGGTACCGGACCTGAAGAGTTTAACGAGCCTGACGGAATCGCAATAGATGAAACCGGGAATCTTTACGTGGTTGATTCTGGTAACCATCGTGTGAAGAAATACACTCCGGACGGCAGGTTATATATCTGGGGGGAAGAGGGGGGCGGTCCTGCTCAATTTCGCAATCCCTCAGGCATTGCTCTGGATGGTTCTGGTAACGTCTATGTGACGGACTGGGATAATCATCGTATTAAAAAATACAATACAGATGGGGATCTGATAAATTATTGGGGCTCTGAAGGAAGCGGCGATGGACAATTTCGAAACCCGGCCGGTGTAACTATAAATGCGTCTGATGGTAATGTTTATGTAGCGGATTACAATAACGATCGGTTTCAAATCTTTATTCCGGAAGGTCTGTTTGTCGCCAAATGCCATCACCTCCTGGGCCAGTGATGCCACAGACCTGCTGATCTATATGACCGGTCATGGGGGCGACAAAACTTTCAGGATGGGGGAGACGGAATTCTTGTTAGCAACAGATCTGGATTCCTGGCTGGACGAATTACAGTGCACTCTTCCAGGTAAGGTCGTAATTGTCTTTGATGGGTGTCAGACAGGCAGTTTTCTGCCTTTTTTAACCCCTCCGTCGGGAAAAGAACGGATTTTGATTACCAGCGCCTCTGAAGGTGAATATGCATACTTTACATCCATGGGATCCTTATCCTTTTCTTATATATTCTGGAGCCATATCTTTAATGGTATGAATGTAGACGATGCATTTATCCTGGCCCAAAATGCCGTGAGCTATACATACAGCCATCAGACCCCACAACTTGATGATAATGGTAATGGTATAGGTAACGAAGATGCGGACGGTGTGTTATCCAAAGCAACGATTATCGGTAATGGCGTGATGTCATCAGGAGAGGTTCCCGTTATTGGAGATGTTTCTCCCGATCAAACCTTGAACGGTGAGCAATAAGCCGTCATCTATGCTGAACATGTTTTGGACGAAGACGGCATTATACGGGTCTGGGCAGTGATCACTCCGCCCAGCTTTAATCCGGAAAATCCTGACATGCCTATCCTGAATTTACCGGAATTGGAAATGTCTTTGGCAGGGAATAACAGATTTGAAGGAACTTACCCGAATTTTAATATGATCGGAACGTATACGCTGGCAATCTATGCCCGTGACAGTCATGGGAATATTTCTTTACCCATGCAGACCAAAGTTCATCAGACATCAATCAATCTTCCTGGTTCACCCCTTCCGCCTGCTCTGGATATACTGATCACAGGGACGACGGTTAAGATTTCCTGGAACGAAGTATCCAATGCAGACAGCTACTCTTTATCCTATGCTGTCTACCCTTATGTTGAGGGAGCCCCTGTCTATACGCTTTAAATGGGCAGTGCAACCCATCTCTCAGTTGATCTTTGGAGTGGAGCAGCTTTTTATGTGGCCGTTCAAGCCAAAAACAGCGGAGGCAGCAGTCATTATTCCAATATTGCCGTTGTAATTATGCCATAGGAGATAGTGTTTTATATTCCGATCCTAACGGATTCTGGAGAGGTGTTTAAATACCTTCAACGATCTTGAATTAAAGGCCTGCAGAATAGGGGGATATGACAATTAAGAATTCAGACGCATCAAACCCTTTGTCCGGGCTCAGCATGGGAATTGGTTTCAGCTGCCCTGAAGAGCTGGTTTGAATAAAAAATTGACATGGAACCATAAAACCAGTATATAATTTTCATATAATTGGCATGGCCGGACCATGATCACCGATCCGGCCACAACGAAGAATGAAACGCCGCCAATGGCAATGCTATGACGAGTGTTTCATATAAAACTGCATGTATCCGGAAAACGGAACATGGTGAAATACCGTGACGGTCCCGCCGCTGTAGTCGGAAATATCTGTTTTTTTAAGACCACTGCGCAAGCGGGAAGGTAAAAGACAGATTTAAAGCCGTAAGTCAGAAGACGATCCGGATAATCCAATGTGTAAAACCTGATGGCAAAGGGTTTTCAGGATAATTATGTCCTGTAAAACCCTTTTTTTGGTTTACAGGGATAAAACAGCGGGGAAACAATGAAAACACTGAACAAGACAAGGTCTCTTTTAAACGAAATCATTGAACGAATCAATAATAAGGATCTGGACCACAAAGCACTGACTGCTGCCCAGGACAGGCTGCAAAATCAGGCAAAACCGCCTGGAAGTCTGGGTGTTATGGAGGAGATTGCCGTCCGGCTGGCTGCCATAAAAGGAGACATTGACGTAAAACTTACCAACAAAGTGATTGTTACCTGTGCCGGGGACCACGGCGTGGTAGAAGAAGGGGTCAGCCTGTTCCCGGCCGAGGTGACCCCCCAGATGGTGCTCAATTTTGCCGGTGGCGGGGCCTCAGTCAATGTCATAGCCGATCATGCCGGTGCAGCGGTAAAAGCCGCAGACATTGGTGTCAACTATGACTTTGACCCAAAGCTTCCCATTTTTCATAAAAAAGTGCGCTATGGTACGGCAAATTTTACAAAAGAACCGGCCATGTCCCGCAGTGAAGCCGTTCAATCCATTGAAGCCGGTATTGACATCGTAAATGAACTTGAAGCAGAAAATGCCGTGGACCTGTTGGGAACCGGTGACATGGGCATTGGTAATACCACCCCCTCCACCGCTGTCATTGCAGCCTTTTCCGGTCTCCCTGTGGAAAAACTCACCGGCAGGGGCACGGGCATTGATGACACCGGCCTGGCCATCAAAACCGCGGTCATCAAAAAAGGACTGGCCCTTCACAGACCTGATCCTGCTGATCCCTTAGATATTCTATCCAAAGTCGGGGGACTTGAAATCGGAGCTTTGGCCGGACTGGTGCTCGGAGCGGCCAGCAGGGGAATTCCTGTCATCTGTGACGGCCTGATTTCCACAGCCGGAGCGCTTATTGCCTGCGAACTGGCGCCCGGTGCAAAAAATTACCTGTTCTCCAGCCATAAATCCGTTGAAATCGGGCACAGGTACATGCATGACCGTCTGGGCATTGAGTCCCTCATTGACCTGAAATTTTGCTTGGGAGAAGGCACCGGGGCTGCGGTCTGCATGGAGCTGCTGGATCTCGCCACCAGAATCCTGGCTGATATTAAAACCTTTGAAGAAGTCGGGGTAACCAATATCAAATAATCATTGCAAGGATCGTGATCAGGGGGTGATATGAAAATCCAGAAATGTCATCCCCTCATGCATAGGACGGCCCAGTCCATCGTATCCAAATACTGTCCAGAACCATCTGCCGGCCGGCATTGTCTCCCATTTTGCCTCATCCACGGATACCCGGTTCAATAAGAGCCGCTCTTTTAAAATCATCCCGTCAAATCCTATATTTAAAATATCAGAATGAACCATCAAAACAGTATAGGTCTTACAGCCGGTGCTGGCCTGCCACTGAAATCCAGGGACTGCCCCGCCCTGCTTAAAAACCGCTCCGGGTTTTGGATACGTCAAGACAACGGAATTATCCGCTACAAAATTTAAAACGTTGACATGTCTGCAAGGCGTTGATTCCCTGTAAGTGGACCCGATGATTTGGCCATTATTATCGTAGGCTTCAACTCCCCACTTGAAATCGTATTGGGCCAGAAGATTGCAGGTCAGCCTGTCAAAGTAAAATTCATAAATCATACAGCCACTGTCTTCAATGAAACCTGGTGTGACAGAGTCTGACCTTTCCAGGGGTATGGTGCCGGAGCCTGTAAGGGGTGGAATCAGATCCATCTGAAAGGCAATGGATGTACGGTCAAGGATATGGTAGAGTTTGAACTGAAGGCCGTACAGAACAGCGTCTGAAATTTTTGAAAAAGAAAATTTCATCTGTCCGGTGGTATGATCATGGCAGACCGTCTGATTATTCTCAGGGGTCAGAATGGTTATCCGGTCTGATATCTCCTTTTTTATCATGTAAAAATTGATATCAGGATATTCCCTGTCCCTTGAAACGCTGAGGGATTGTGCCAGCTTACAATTCAGAGCACTCACACTGACCGGGTCTGCCCAGAACTGAATGGTATCAAACCTCCCTGAATTCAGCATGATATAATAGGTTCCGTCCGGTACATGCACAAAATACGTTCCAGAAGACGGATCCACAAAAGAAAAATAGTCTTCAAAGGTATCAAAATCCTTGCTGCAGGGGTCCCTGGGGGACACATAAATACCCAGATCGTCTTTATTTATTAAAGGCGTTGTCCCGTCACTGTCATATACAGTGCCTGAAATCACATTGCCGGGATCGATTTGAAAATCAATGCTGGTGAACGGCTCATTTTCCCCTGTTTTAACCATCTGTGCGTCTGCGCAGGACCAGGTGCTTGCTGAAGGGGTCCACCATTCATCCACATAATTGCTGGCATTGACCTTAACATAATAGCTGCCCGGCTCTACCAGATAAGAAAAGGTGCCGTCTTCATTGACAGTTCCCCCGAAATCCTGACTCTGATGGGCGCATGGATCATCTTTGAACAGACTCACAGAAATGGTCATGTCTCCTTTTACAGGGGTGATGCCGTCGCCTCTGAAAATTGTTCCGGACACCATCACCCCTTTGTCAAGCTGAAAATTGATCCCCCGGGCTGGAAGCCCCTCATCAATAAAAATTTCCCGGGCCCTTTCTCTGTCCCGGACACTGACAGGGTCTGCCCACCATTCCGGAATATAAGCGTCACTGACCATCTGAACAAAACAGGTTCCCGGCGGCAGATGAACCAGATAGGTTCCGTCCTCCTTCAGTCCACTCCGGAAATCCCACATGCCGCCATTACTGTAGACAAGGACACCCACTTCCCGGTCGTCAATAAATTCAGTCAGGGGGGTGACCCCGTCACTCGCATATCCTGTTCCTGAAAGGGATGTACCGGCTGACACCTGAAAATCTATGCCTGTCAAATGCTGTCCTTCCTCAACAGCAACGGGTTCAGACAGATGCCGGTAATACACACTGCCCTCGGACGTCCAGAAGACATCAATAAAATTTTCCGCCTCCACACGCACATCATACAGACCTGCAGGGAAATCAGATAATACATAGGATCCGTCCTCTGGATTAATCGGAACCTGCATCAGGGGGGTATGGGGAAACTCATGGGCAAAAAGAGCCACTTGAATCAAATCGTCTCCCTTAACCGTAAGAATTCCCCGTTTATGAAATATGGTACCGGATATGGATGTGTCTTTAGCTGACGAAAGGCCTTTTCCTCCAATTATCAGCAGAAGTACAGCCAGCCATGTTAATAAAATTTTTTTGAATAAGGTCATAATCCGTCCTCAGCTTACTGACACCCCTCGGCTGCGCAGGTACTCCTTTAAATCACCTATGCTGATGATGCCGAAATGAAACACAGAGGCAGCAAGGAGAATTGCAGCACCGGCGTCCACTGCATCATAAAAATGGGCCAGCTCTCCCGCTCCGCCAGAGGCCACCACGTCGGCAGATACCGCTTCCTTGATCGCTGTGATGACTGGCAGGTCATAACCGGTCTGCACCCCATCCCCTGCTTTGCTTGTCGGCAGAATAACAGGAACGCCAAAACCGTCCACCTGCTTTGCCCATTCAACCGCATCTGTGCCAGTAGGGGTCCGGCCGCCGTCAATATAAACTTCATAGCCTGAAGGCATTGCTGGATTTTTATCAACATCAATGGCCACTGTCACTTTTTTTGCCCCCAGCTGCTTAACCATTTCAGCAAGCATTTTCGGCTTCCGAAAGGCAGCACTACTGGTGGCCACTTTGTCAGCACCTGCCCCGAGTACCAGTTCAGCCGACTTTACATCGGATATGCCGCCACCCACAGTAAAGGGCACCGTGGTCACTTCGGCTACGTGTTTAACCACATCCAGGGTGGTGGCCCTGTTCTCCACCGTGGCTGTGATATCCAGAAGCGCCAGCTCGTCGGCACCGGATTGGCAATAGGCCCGGGCACATTCAACAGGATCACCGGCATCTTTGATATCCACAAAATGAACCCCTTTGACCACTCGTCCGTTCTGCATATCCAGGCAGGGCATGATTTTAATTTCCTGAGTCAATGTTTTATCCTCCTGATTTGTTTGGTGTTATCTTGCTTTGATGTTTAAAGTAGCAAATAGACGTTTTTTATTCAATATTTATTTTAACCTCGTTTTTCTACTTTTTGAATAATATCAAACGGGATGTCCCGTCCTTGTTTAATAAGTTTCATTCTACGCCAAGGCTTTTATAAACCGCGTCAACTGGATCAGCATAAAAGCAGGTCTAAAATTTGGCAAGCAATTCCCCAGGAATGGATGGGCGTTTCATGGCTTCCCTGGCGCCCAGCAATGATTTATCAAGATGTTAAAGTACCTGATTACTTATTCGGTTGTTAGGGAAAGGATTTTGGGCTTGATTTTAACTTGACCTTTATATACCTTGTGAAAATAGAAATATTGTAAAAAAATTTTTTTATAAAAGTTTTTCACGGTAAAATATCCACCTTGGATAAAACCGCTCAATAATAATTCTGAGAGATAAAGAGGATGTTCCAATGTTATTTAAAAAGTATTTTTTCGGTTTTTTTGCAGTTTTTTTCGGCATCCTTCATATGACCTCAAAAGTACTTTACAGTCTTTTGGGGAAAGCCTCTACAAATGAGGAATGATCAAAAAAAGTGTAAAGTACTTTTGAAGGATGCCAACAAATGGAAGCAGTCGTGGGAAAAAATCCTTTAAACAGGGCCTATTTTGATGGGCGATCTGATATTCTCAAAAAACATATCGACAGTCAAATGGGAGATGGTGCATTTGAGAAACTAACCCAAGCCCTGGAAAAAAGAGATTATAAAACTGCTGAAAAAATTATTAAAAAAAGCAGGTAGAGCTCTAAAACCATATGAGGTGATATTGTGAGTACTCGCTTTGACTGTATTTTTTAAGATTTTAACTTGCTCAGGAATAAAAGGTTCTTATTTTTTCTAATATTCAATATTCCACTTTTCCTGAATCTCTTTTTCAACTATATCACGGTTTTTTCCATAACGTTTGCCGGACAAATTTTGGATTTTTTTCATGAGATCTGGATTGTAAACGGTTTTTGGTAAAATGGATTTGATATGAAATGGAGCGCTGACATTGCCGTTAAGAAGCAGTCGGACATATGCATTCCAATTGGAAATCCCCATAAGATCAGCTTCCGATACAAGCTTACCGAATTCCATGCTTAATTTTTGTGAATCATCAGATCCGATTCTAAAACTTATTATTGTTCCGACATTCCCGAAAATTCCTTCAACAATTTTAGTCGGAAGCTGAGCAATATACTGGTTTGCAAGAATCAAAGAAAGCCTGTATTTTCTCGCTTCAGATAAAATGGAAATAAAGGATTCGGTCGCCAGATTTTGAAACTCGTCAACATAGAGAAAAAAATCCTGGTGAGTTTGCTTGTCTTTACAATCAGTCCGGCTTAACGCGGCTGTAAGTATTTTTCCAACAATGGTCATACCCAAAAAATGACTGTTGGTTTCACCCAGTATCCCCTTTCGCAGATCCACAAGGAGTATTTTACCCTGGTCAATAATTTCTCTAAAATCCATTGTTGATTTCATTTGGCCTACTATACGCCGAATAATATCATTGTAAATAAATCTTGATAATTTGGAGGTGATGTACGGGGCAATATTGGATAAAGATGCATCTCCTTCTACTTTTTGTGCTTCATTTATCCAGAAATTGCGCACGTAAAGATTGTTGGTGTTATCAAGCAGTCTTTCCCGGAATGAACGGTTCTGGAAGAGGTGAGGAACATCTATGACTGCAGCCTGAAAATCTCCGGGCTGGTCCATCAGAAGCTGCAGTGCATTCCTCATATACATCTCAAAAATGGGACCGCCGGTTTCCCTGAGGTTGTAGAGCTGGTCAAAAACCTCCATAAGATAGTTGATGCAGAAATCTTTTTCAAATTCTGTTTTGTATTCAAGCAGGTTGATTCCAAATGGATACTCGTAATTCATGGGGCTTAAATAAACAACATCGTCAATTCTGTGTTCAGGAATATTGGACAGTATTTCATCTATAAGCTCACCATGCGGATCAATAAAACCGACTCCTCTATCCTTGTGAATATCCTGAAGAATCATATTCAGCAGCATTGTTGACTTTCCGACTCCGGTCTGACCTACTATATAGGTGTGGCGCCGTCGATCTCTATGTTGACAGAAAATTTTTTTCTTTGTGATAAGATGATGATGTTCACCAATCAGCAGGCCGGATGCAGGTATATCTGAAGGGGCAAGTTTGTTCTGGTATTGAATTGTTTCTAATCCCGGAAACTCTGAAACAGTTGACAGAGGAAGCCTGAATCCGGCATTGGCCTGGCTGACATTAAACAGATAGCGCAAGTGGCTTAAGTTCGGGGGAGCAATAGATGGAATCCACAGTGTAAATTCCATTCTTTTAAGATTTCTTTCAGCAGTTTTTTTTTGTTTGGGTGTATCAGGGGAAAAAAGATCATATCCCCCTGTAAAATTGTCTTTATCCTTATCATGAGGGATCAGCAGGGAATGACCTGAATGTTCAGTCATGGTTGATCCCATTATAACACCTAACTCTTTTGAAATAGGCTTCGAAGAAGCAATCTGGACTTTTTTCAGGAAACATGCATCCTGCAGTTGAACGAGTTCACTGGAGCAGAGGTTGTAAAGCACCTGTGCCTGCATTTTTAAAAAAGGGGCCAGTTTGTTTAGATCCATAAGGGCTGGATTATCCAGATCCAGCTGAGCAAATTTTTCACATAAATTTATCCTTCCTTCAAAATGTATCTCATCCTGCTCAAGGAGTGAATAAGGTTTTAAACAGATACTGACAAGTGACGGATGATCCTGCAAAAGAAGCGTATTGCAAAGCCGTTCCATATTTTCCAGTTGTGTGGAAAATGGAAAAACATGATATATACTGGAGGATCTGTTTTCTGTCTTTGTGGGCCTTTTTTTTTTCGCACTTGAACCAAAACCAATTTTTGAAACAGAGATTTTATGCACACTGTCTAAAGGTATGAAATCCTCTCGACGGACTATTTCAAGAAAATGTAAAAAATTAAAAGGTTTCAGAAAAAATTCCAGATCATCTTTATTTTTGATCGGTTCAAATTTTAAATACACATTATTTACCTGTAACAACCGAAAAATAAAAATCCCTTTGCGTAAAATTGACTCGGCATTCGGCTGGTCAGCGATGCTGATAAGCATATAAACATGGATCAGATTTGGTTCATCAGGGCAGAACAAATATCGCAGATCATAAGTTATGTCCGCTTCAAGCTGATGCAGACTGTGTATCACATCCATTTGCCGGCTTAAAAGATCAAGAGCAAATTCGTCTAATTTAGTTCGTTCCTCTAAAGGGGCAATCCGTATCGATTTCAGTTTTATCCCAAAAAAAATTGAATTTTTTTTTTCAGGGTGATTCAGGTAAGCGAATTTCATTTTTTTTCTCTTTCTTTTGAACGGTCAAAAGCAGTCAAATCTTTCACTTTAAGTAAGCGTTTTAAAATACAATGTAAGATTAAAAATCACAATAGGTATAAAAGAAAAATTTATACTTTAAAAAAAATATTTTTAATACAACCGAACCAGTTAAACTTCAGGAAATTAAATTACGCTTGCATAAAAAGAAAATACCTGATTAATTGCTTTTCAGCAAGGCTTATAATAGAAAATATATCAATAATATAACATATTAGACGGATA
Organism: Thermodesulfobacteriota bacterium; assembly: GCA_034660495.1. Taxonomy (GTDB): domain Bacteria; phylum Desulfobacterota; class Desulfobacteria; order Desulfobacterales; family Desulfobacteraceae; genus DATFJZ01. Next base: position 11,838 of record JAYEJJ010000276.1, read on the forward strand.
AGATTGATCATTTTATTATACAGGTTGAAAACATAAGATTAAGCAAACCATTTACATCTAAAAAGTCTTGGCAGACAATGAAAAAAAAGAAGAGGAGAAGCTTATGAGTGGAGCAAAAGCAGGGGGGCCGGCTTTACTGGCAACTGCATTATTACTGCCTGTTGTTGGGACTGCTGCAGTGATCGGAGGTGCTGGTCTCTGCGTGGAGCTGGCTGCCAGGGGAACCTTCAGGCTGGGTAAAAAAACCTATGATCTGATTGATGAAAAAATTGAAAAACAGGTGGCAGAAGATCTTAAAAAAGACATGGCTCTAATTGAAAAGTTTAAAAATCAAAAAAATGATAATGAATCCTCACAGAGTCTTTTCAGTACTAACAAGGCAGAAAAAGAAAAGAGCCAGCACAATGTATTTCTATCGTTGACCAGCTTTTTAAATAACCGGAAAGAACTTGAGAGAAAAGAAGGTCTTGGAGACAGGCTGAGCCGTGAATTTCAAAAAAATATTGATGAATTTAAACAGAAATTATTAAGGGATTCTGAGAACAACATTACTGGTTCCAAGGAAAATGAGGGAGAAACACAAAAACAGTTAGAAAATATGGCAGATGAAATAGATGGAAAATTAGAAGTGATCAAAAACTATTTCCCGGTCTTTGCAGATCAGATCAAAAGCAAAATGAAAAATTTGGTCAAAACAGTACCTGCGTATGAAAAGGTGTTGAAAGATGTAAATAAAAAAATTAACCTGATTGCAGACAAAAGCGATTCCATCTCTGTTCTGTCACCGTTTTACACAAAAGTAATAAACACTGTCGGGTATGATCTGCTTGACAAAAACGAAAAAGAAGAATTTGAGACAAATTTTACAAATTTGATTGAAATAATAGAAAAAGAAACTTTTCCTGACAATAATCAAATCAAAGATTTTGAAAAGAAGGCTGGAATTCTGCTGAAAGAGTGCAGGCAGAAACATATGGATCAACATTTTAAGGAAGATGTGGATACCTTGGAAGACGCAATGCGTGAAAAAGGCTATCCCGATTCAGAAAAGAAATATGAGAAATCAACACTCCAGTTTATTTTTAAACAACATGATTCAGAAAAACAGGTTGAAGTTAATATAAAGAGACCAGAGATAGAAGATGACATGATCCATGACTTTGAAATGAAAGTCAATGAAACAGGGTTTGAAAATCTTGAAGAGAGGCGTAAAGAGGGAAAGGCTATTTTTAGAACGCTTAAATCATATGGTTTTCAGATGGACTATATTGACCTTGACGGTGTCATACCGATAAATGCCAATAAAGAGACACTCAGTCGGCAGATCAAAAAAATAATATCAAATAAAAAGATGGGGGATATCGAGGTGACCGTCGGTACCCGGGGCAGCGTAACAATCGGCGGACAGGAGATCTCTTTTTCCAACCTGTCAATCAATAATGTTGTAGAAAAATACCTGTCTGAGATAAAAGGCGGAAATACAGAAGAAAATAACATACCGGAGAAAGACAGAATAAAAATTACAGGAGAATGATTTTATGGAAAACCTACCTGAATGGGCACAGGAATTGGTAACTCTATACAAGATCGGAAATTATCACCAGTTTCTGATTGACCGGAACATAAGGGATCTTGTTTTTGATGGAAATAAAAACTATTCTACTGTAAGACAATTTTTGATCGATTTGATTTTCTGCGATGTATTAAGAACGGTCAAAGGGCGTTTTGATCATTTGATATATTTCAGCCTTTCAACTGGTATAAGGGAATTTTCCAGAGAAAATAAAAAATTTGGCTCCAGCGGCCAGAAAATCACTTGTAAGGAAAAGGAAATTTTATCAGAACTATCAATCAATAATGAACAATTGAATCAGCCTTTGATGAGATCTTTAACAATACTGGATAATGCGCTTAAAACCAGATGGTCCAGAGAAAAAACAGATTCAGAAAGCAATACAAATGAAGATGAAAATTTCAAAATTGGAGTAATTATTGATAATCTGGAACATATCACACCTGAAACCCAGGGAGCAGCAGGATTAAGCACAAACCCTGATTTGATAAAATTTTTTGAGCAGGTCTACTCCTGGGGGTCAGATGCCAGAATTAAAAGCTTAAACAACATATCAATTCTGTTAACAGAAAACCGCAACATGCTACCAGCAAGCATAAGAGGCAAAGAAAGCGGTACCTATCCTATTGGTATACCCATACCTGATATGTCTGTAAGGCAGCATTATTTGCAGTCAGTCAAAAAGAGCTGGGAAGAACATGTTAATGAAGAATCGATAGAATACCGGAAACAATTTCCTTTCCACTATTATCTGTCTGAAGATGAAAACCTGAAATTAACAGCCAATATTACCAAAGGCTACAGGGTAGTTGACATAAAAAAAATTCTGGATATCTCAAGATCAGCAGATCCAGAATTGCAGAAACTTTCCGGGCTGGGTACAGCAGCAGATAAAGAAAATATATGCAGGTTCCTGGATACCCATAAAAATGAAATAATATGCAGTGCAAGTAAGGGGCTGTTGGAGATTGTCACTTCAATAACAGGATTTAATAATATCGGAGGACTTGAAGAAGCTAAAAATTATTTTAAGCGTATTTCAAAGGCGATTCTTTCAGACGATGCCGATCACAGGAAAATCATTCCAAAGGGTGTTCTTCTGACAGGGCCTCCTGGAACAGGCAAAAGCCTTCTTGCAAAGGCCCTGTCTGATGAAACAAAACTGAATCTTGTCAGGATGGGCAATATAAGGAGCATGTGGGTGGGTGAAACAGAAAGAAATCTCTCACTGGTTCTGGATCTTCTTAAATCCATGGCTCCCACCATAGTTTTTATCGATGAAATAGACCAGGCACTTGGTGCCAGACAGTCGTCTTCCGGGGACAGCGGTGTCAGCGGCCGTATTTTTCAGCAGATCCTGGATTTCATGGGAAATAATGATAACCGGGGGGATGTCATCTGGATTGCTGCTACAAACAGGGCAGATTTGCTGGATGATGCGATGATCTCCAGATTTGACAGAATTATTCCCGTACTTTTGCCAGGTTCTAAAATAGAATGGAAAAGAGTTGTCGAGGGTATTTTAAACCAGCTTAATATTGATTTTGACGATACGATAATAGACTCGTTTCTGAATGAACCGGATAATATCAGATTTTTAAAAAAACACAGCGGGAGATCAATTGAAACCGTAATCCGTCTTGCGTACCAGAATATGCTTCTTGGCAGAGAAGGTAACACAGAGGAATCATTTAATCTTAAATATCTGCAGCAGGCTTTTGATACATTCAAGATCAATATAAATGAGAAGATGTTTGAACTTCAGACATTGCTTGCCATAGCTTCGTGCAACGAGACCACTTTTATCCCAAAACCAAGTGATAGCGCTGATGATGAAAACAGGTATGAGTATCCCTTTGAAAATGTAGACAAGCTAATTGAAACAACAATAGAAAATAGAACCAATGATGCGCTGGATCAGCGCATCCAAGAATTAAAACAGGTGGTAAGGATTTAAAATGGAATGGCCTGAATTTTTATCTGATCCGGTTTTTAAACACACAGATATTTTATTTTTGCCTGCTGCATATCGCGAAAGATATGGTCTTTTAGCCGGAGATACTCTATTGGTGCATGCACACGGTATCCCTTCCCAGGGTTGCATATTCACAGCCGGCTGGGGTGACATCAAGGATAAATCAAGGGTTACTATGTGCTCTGAGAGAGAAAAATCTTTAAAAGAACTCCTCATAAAAATGAATGAGCTGGGCATTGAATTAACTGCAGAAAAATTTGATTTCAAACTTGAAACAAAAAAAGCGGATTTGATTATTGTAAAAGCCTTAAAACTTGATGATTGTCTTAATATGAATGAGGATATAAAAAATTATCAGAAAAAAGAGATGCGTTCCTTTGTTAAATATAAAAGGGCTGTTAATTACAATATGAGATATTCATATAATAATAAAATTGAATTTGTGTTTTTTTCTGATCAAAAATGGGGAATTGTAAATGATGACAGGCTGGATCGCATTGAATTTTTGTTTACAGAAAATCCTGGTACCTGGAAAGAGAGCATTGAAAATAACCGGGCTTTTTTAAAAGAATTTTCAGAGAAAAAAGGGGAAATAAAAAAATATAAACAAAATATTTCTGATATGATCCAGCAGGCAAATAAAAAAATTGACAAATGTCAAGAAATTATGAAATGTAAAGATTCAATCATTGCCGGACTAAAATGTTCAAACAGGCTTAAGGGGGTAATGAATTCATCAGGTTATGAAATTGAAAGCTTTCAAGAACAATTAGAAAATGCAAACAGTGATGCTAAAGAAGAACAATATATTAACAGCGGAGAAGGCAAAGAAATGCTTAGCCGTTTAAAGAAAGAAATTGATACCCCTCCAACAGAAAAAAGCATATTTAAGTATAATGCAAGTGATATCAACGCAAGTATTAAAAACGTAAAAGATAAAATAAACATATGCAAGACAAAGACATCAAACATTGATCTGATAAAACTTGATAATGACCTTAAAGGTGTTCAAGTTCAAAAAGAGTTGCTGAAAGAAGAGTTGCTGGAAACACAAAACAACACTTTAAAGGAATTAACAGATAGTCTAAGTAAAATTGAGGAAAAATCTGAAAATACAGCAAATGAACTGAAAGAAGCAATAGAAGAACTTTCAGAGAAAAGCGATGATCTGAACAAACAATTTTTAGATAAAACAAAAAATATCAAGGAGAACTTTAACAATCTCAATAGAAACCTGAACTCATTGGCGCAAAACTTATCAACATCTAAAGATGAAAATATATGGGCTGTCTGGATTAACCAGACAAATAAGATTATGGAACAGTTGAATGCATATGACTGGATGTCGACAGAGCCGACAGATGACATCGAAAAAAAAGCAGACCTGCTTGCCTGGATTTTGACTCAACTAAAAGAGAATGCAGAAAAAATAATCAAAACCTATGAATCGCCGGTAGAGCAAGACGATGGTCTATTTTAAATTATCAGGAGACAAATTATATGGGTAACCTCTGGAAATGGTCTGGCAACAGCCTGTTAATTTTATTAATCTATTTTTGCTTTGTACTTGGTGCTGATGTATTGGCTGCCCCTGTTGACCTTGTGATTGTCCTTGATCGATCCGGGAGCATGGCTAAACATCTCAATGATCCAAAAGGGCTGGCCGCACCTGCGGCCGCATTTATTTTAGAACAGCTATCACTAATGGGTGAAGATAACAGAGCCGCCATTGTCCCGTTTAACGATTATGTCATGGTATTGGGCCAGAAAACCGCTGATGTTCGCAAAGCTTTAACCAGAAATATTCCAGGTCTTATAGAGATGCTGAGGGCAGGAACATCAGATGATGCTTTTGAGTTCAGGGAGAACGCTCCGGAAAATCCAGCTGATTTCAGCAGGCTTTTACGTTCACAGATGAATGAAAACGGGGAGACTGAACTGGATCCCGCGCTTAATCTTGCAGGCAGAATTTTAGCAGAGAAACCAGAAAGACAAAAGGTAATTGTGTTATTAAGCGATGGCAAACCAGAGGTGAACTATAAGGATCGCACAAGGCTACAGCAACTTGGTGAATTTTTAGGCATGGATCTGATCAAAAGATACCAGAGCGGGGGGGCTGCTAATGTGAAGAATCAGATCAACAAAAAATATGCTGATTACATTCTTGATAAAACCATAAAAGAATTAATTGGCAATAATATCTCTATTCTTCCCATCGCTTTTGAAGCAGGTAAAAGAGGCTCTAAAGGCCTTGCAGAGTTTTTAAAACAGATACGGGAAATGTCTGAGGGCGACAAAAATGTTCCCCTGACCACATCAAGCACTCTTATCCAGAAATTAATGGATTTTCTGCCATCAGGTGCAAACCACATCCAATTGCACAAAGGAATCAATTTTATCGAGAAGAACACCACCTTAACTGTAAAAGAACATAATATAACCATTCCAAAGTTTTCCAACCAGGTCCGCTTTTTATTTTCTTTCCCCAACAGCCATCCAGCTTATAAAGTTGGAATGAAATTTTATCACAATGACAAACTTGTCACTGACACCGGGCAAATCCTTGACTATGAAGTTATTCATACCAGGCAACGGCAAAGGGACAATTCCCTTGTATATTTAAGTTTCAGGTTTAAAGGCAAAGATATTACCGGAAAATGGCGTATTGAACTTATGGATCAAAGTAAAGCCCAGGCTCAGGGTCTGCCGCAGACTGATCTGCTCATAGATGTCCGTGCAGATTTAAATCTTGAAATACAGTCAATACCTCAACCTGACTTTATGCGGACGCGGGAGCCTGTTGAGTTCAAATTTACTCTTTTCGGGGGCAGTGGCAGCAGTGCTTATGCCATTCCATTAAAGAAAATTGATGCATTTTTGCTGGGCAGAAAACCGGAATCAATCAGCAGCGAGTCCAATAGAATCCGGAATATTAAATATGCAAAAGCATCCACTGCAAGCTGGGACAAATTTGACCATCCCGGGCTGTATATGCTTAAAGGATGGGCTTATTTTATCCCCAAAGGCTTTTCCGGGTTAAGGCTCAAGGTTTATTTTAAACAATTTTTAAAAGTACAGTCTGCCGACCCGGTTGAGGCATGGTTCAGTTACAGAGGATCAAGACAAAAGATTCCTGAAAGCAAACTGCCGTTTCCTGCTCTGGGAGAGGAACTGTTTATCGATTTTTCAAACTTACTGGTTCAAACATCTTCAAAAGGATATGTGTCTGAGCTGAACCTTAAATTAGAGCCCCTGGTCCATGAAAACTTAGGCGTGGAAGCATCATCATGGATCTATCTAAAAACCGGCAAGATCAAGAGAATTTCAAAGCAGATACCATTTACAGTTCCTTTGAGTGTAAAACTTCCTGAGGTTATAAATCCGGATCTTCCGGACGGTAATTATAAAACAGTTTTAAGTTTAAATAATGGCATAACTGAACTTGACAGTCTTGAGATAATTGTCCCTGTAAAAATTCCCAGGCTTGTAGCCGATAAAGAAAATATCAATAAATTATTTGCTGAAAAAAAAGACAATCCAGTCATCACTTTTGAAAACGCAATATATTACCCGGGACCGGTCCCCCACCATTTTGAGATTCCTTTGTGGAACACTTCCAATAGTGAAGCCAGCGTATCACCTTTTTTCCCCTTTGTACAGGGGGTCAAAATTTTAGATCAGGCAAAAAATTACCTGTCCAGTCCCAGGAATGATAAGGTTCTGTTTTCACATGAAGACAAAGTGTTTTTAATCCCTGAAAAAAATGCAAAAAAACCTGGTGTTATAAAAGCCTCGGTAGTGCTGCAAGATGATTCTTTAAACGGCAATTCCTATATGAATATGCTTCATCTGAAAGCAGAGCGTCACAGAATAAAAAATATAAAATTGATAACACATATCAAGTTTGTTCCACGGATCTATCTATTGGCCATGGCAGGCTTAAGCCTTTTTTTATCATTGATTATGCTCCTGAAATTTAAAACATGGTGGAAAAACAGGAAGCTGTTTGAGGGTTTTGAAGGGGATCAGGAACATAATGAACTTGATTGTTTTTCCATGTTTAGAAAAGAACGGCTGGGTGGAGTTACGAGTGCCAGGGCAAATGCAACTGATAAGGAAAATAGTTTATTGTTTCAGGGTAGAAATTGGAATTATTGTGTTGTGAAACGTAATGGCGGTGTTAAACCTCAGGATTCCAAAAACAGATACATGGTTAATACGGGAGACACTATTGAAATTGAAAAAGGGAAAAAAATTTTTCATATTCGTATTGATTCAGTTCCGAAGCGTTTAAAACCAAATGATTATAGGTACAGCATCAATAAAAGCATGTTTAATAATGGAAACAGAATGTGGACATATCTCATCTCCGGGTTTATTTTCGCCCTGTTTGGCCTTTATATGTTTGTGTGGCCGTATGGTATTTTAAAACTACTGCAACTGTAGAATCGATTTGGTAAAATTATTTAAGGGGTTAAATTGACATGATCTGTAATCACTCAAAAATAAAAATTCAGCATTCGCTTGTAATCGGATGCGGCGGAAGAGGCACGGAAGCAGCAGCCCATTGCCGAAAGCTGGTTTTAGATAAAATATTCCAAGGAAACAAAACCGATTTTGAAGAGTTCAGTCCTGTTCAGTTCATAAGTTTTGATTCAACCGAGCAGAACCTGGAAGAGAATAACCAGAAACATTCTCTTGATACCATCAAAATTGCAGCCGAGAGTGATGAACTTAATAAAATTGTAAGTTCCAGGTATGGACGCTACCCGGACAATCCAAATGGAGTTGTAAATATTTTAAAGCACATGCCGGATAGAAATTATGCAAGGATGATCAGAGGTCTTCCAAATTCTGCAATGGGTAATTCAACATGCCCGCCATTAGGAGCGATCAATTTTCTTGGATCATGGGATAGAATAAAAAATGATCTTCAGCAGATTCTTAAAGAGTGGAAAAAAGAGTATCCTGTCGCTGAATTTCCTCCAGTGCGTTCATTTAATGAATCAAATCAGATTTTTATCGCTGCCGGTTTATATGGAGGCACAGGAAGCGGCATCCATATTCACCTCACAGCCATGTTACGGATGCTGTTAAAAGAGATGAACATCATGAATACCGCTGTTTATGCTTTTTTCATCCTTCCGGATGTGGTCAGCAAGGCCGACAACACTGGAAAACGAAAACTGCGGGCCAATGCATATGCCTGCTTAAAAGAAATTGACCATTTTGTCAGTGGAAATCCGCTGATTGTTCCAATGGGTAACTTACAGGAAAATCTGGTGATTTCTAATACTGATGCCAATGATGTTCTCTTTAATAAAATTTTCCTGGTTAATGATGATAATGGAATAAGTACAGAAAAACTAAATCCATTTGAAGCAAGCAAAATGATAGGCGAGCTGTTTTTTCATTTCACCAGCACCTCATTGGGTGAGTCGCTAAACCAGCGTCTTACTGATGCTCCCCATGAATCTTGTGGAATGCTGGCCCCTGAGCCTGATGGCAAACAGGAGTTAAATGAAACCAGGCTGAGAGCTTATTCCACATTCGGGCTTGCAACGGTCAGAATCCCTTATGATGCCCTTAAACATAACCTGATTATAGATTGTGCAATTGAAACCATGAATTCATGTATTCATAAGCCTGATGATGATTCAGAGCAGGAAAAACAAAAAATAGAAAGTCATAAAAAATGGCTGACCCATAAATACAGTACGGGTGATGACCTGCTTAACCATATTGAGGTAGGCAGTACACTGGAAGAAGAGTTAAACGAATACCTGCCGCTACCCCGCTATATGACAGATAGAAAAGGTAGCAAGAGCTTTTCTGCCTTTTTAAAAAGTAATGATCTGAATCTGGAAGAAGGAATCGATAGAATTATTGATCAGAGTGATATACATGAGCTGTGGGAAGAACCGGAAAACATAAAAAAATTGTTTTCTCAAAAAGAAGAGTCGATTAAACTTTTCCAGGATAACTTGTTAGATGAAAAAGCAGGAACGGATCAAACCGCTAAAATATTACGAAAAATTCAAAAGGAGATAGATTCTGAAATAGAAGACTTGACTCAAGAGATCAAAAATGGAAACCCAGAGGATTACAAGAGCATAATAGCTATTGAAATAGAGAAAATGCTCTCTTTTCAAAATCAGAGATCGCTTCCTTTTTTAAAATCCAAGCTGACAATAAAAATTAATAACAATTTAAAAGATCTCAAAGACATCATGGAAGAATACAGAAGTTATTCAAATCGCATCCTGCAGATTAAAATATTAAAAAATTCAAAAGAGAGATTGAATTTTGAAATTAATAAAACCGATGAAGAAGCACGACGTTTCCAGGCTATCAGCGAAGAACTGGGAAAAATGAAAAAAGAGTATATAGATTCAAAATTGATGAAAAATGCAGTGTCCAAAAAAACTTTAAGACATTTTATCCATAATTTTCCGTATAAAGCAGGGACTGATCCTGATGATATGGCAAAAAAAATTCAGGTAAATGGTCTGAAAATTACAAGTAAGGAGAATAAGAAAGAGAAAGACAATGTAAAGATTGCTAAATTTCCTGATCATCATCCTGCAGAAGTTGCATCTGCTTTATTTGAGATGGCAAAAGAGAATATTGAATCCATGATACCCGAAGAAAACTGGGAAAGAACCTTTACACAGTCAGGCCTTTACCACAGGCCGGGTGTGGACCAGAACTGGGAATCCCAGGGCATAGATACTCAGGCATATAAAAAAACAATGAAAAGTTTAATCGAATTGTCCGCCCCTTATCTGAAGTATAATGCTTCAAAGGGCTTTGATGTCTGTAAAGAAACTTTTTTTATTTATCCGGAATACAGGGAACATAAGATTGATGTAGAAAAATTGATCTGGGAAAAAAATTCACTTCCTGAAGGCAATGATTTCTGGTTAACGTCAAGCGCTGCTGAAGGGACTTTCTGCCTGACCTGTCTTCAACTGCATTATGGGATTCCATTGTTCAGTGTTAATCAGTTTGACGAATGGAAAGAGGAGTATGACAAGGTACTCCTGCGAACAGACCGTCCTGTTCACAAATTTGACCTGTCTGCCATGAAAGAACCATATATAGAAAATTTACCTATTGATGAGAATTCAGTCAATCAACTCTTTTCATGGCTTCTTGACGAGATAAGCAATGATCTGTTCCCTGCCTTCAATATTATAAACACTACCCCTGTATTGAATTTGCTTGATGATCCTGACGTCTATGAATTTTATTTCAAAACCCGGAAAAAGCATTTTTTGTCGATCCATGAACTGAAAAGCCTGCTGAAAAAGAAGGATTTGCTCATAGACTATATTATTATTCTGCTTGAGCTGAATATGAATAATTGTTCAGGCTCTTTTTCACATGAGGAGTATTTGAGACTTAAACAATTAAAAAATAACATGGCACTGTTACCTGATATATTAAAAAAGTTCTCTGAATTTGATGCCGGAAATCTCAAGCATATCGAGTTCAAACGTGAGGATGAAACCTCCCCTCCCAAAGTATGGGTTTCACCGGAATTTGCAAAGGAAGAAAACATTCAGCCCCTTATTGAGAATAATTTTTATCAGATTTTGGCTGATCCTGAATTTTTAGAGCATAACAGAGAAGATGTGCTGGCCAGCATTAATAAATACGCCTGGTTTAAAAAGGCTTTCTGGAAAAAATGCAGGGAAGCTGAAAACTTTTTAATCAAGACTGGTAATTCAGACAGGTTGCATCCCATATTCAAGGAAAAGAAATGATATTGTTTATAGGCAATATAAATTCCTTTTTTTTCAATTTAATCAAAAGGCTGGAAGATCCTGAACATATTTTATGGGTTGATTTTTCTTTTGAAAGGACACAGCAACTTTGGAACACCTGGTGGGAGAAACATCATTCTTCAGTAATAAAACTAGCAGGGATAAGGGCCATCATACCCCATAAAACCAATGATGGCGTTGACTGGAGTTTTATTTATCAATCTTTATGTGTCCTCTACAAGCTCAGTGCGCGCTTAGATATTGTTTTTGCCTATTATACATTAACTGAAAACACATCTCTTGATAGCGCTCAGTTGAACAGTTTTGTCAATAGCGATCTCCTTAAGAACGCCTCTAATCACAAAATTTTCAAATATTCAGCCAATCTATTTTATAATTCCAGGAAACAGCGTCTTATAAAATATGCAAAAAATATTTCCCAGCAATACCTGTCTGTCATAAGGGAACAAGAAAAATTAAATAAAATTAATATCCCGTCTGATTTAAAATTATGGCATTCAAATTTTATACAGACGTTTAGAGAAAAAATAAGTGAAAAAGAAAAAATTTTTAAAAAACAATTAAACAATTTCAATTTGCGACCATCTGCACAGCAAATGATAAATAGTTTTGGGGATAGCAGACATAGTCAATTTTCTTTAAGGCTGTCTACTCTGTTAGACCAGTTCAGGGATAAAAGTACAAAAGACTATCGAGATCAAAAATCTGATAGCACCATTATCAGAATTTTTAATCCGTTTTTAGAACTAACATACGAATTATTGGAGTTTAAAGCTCATTTGCCAAAATTCTGCAATACCCTAAAAGAATTTGAAATCGATAAAATATGCCCTGTTTATCAAGACCCTGAGTCTCTATCTGATGGTTCTCTGGCTGAAGAGTTATTTGCAATCCAGGGGGGTATACAAGGAATAGTAAACCCCGCTACAACTTTTATGAGACCAGTAAACCAACATATAAAAACAGCAGCAGAATCCATTAATCAACTCCTACCAAGGCAGCCTCAAAGAGCTGGGCAACCTCAAACACCCCGCCTGTCAAGACAGGAACGAAACAGACATATGCAGATAATCAGGCGGGAACTGGACGTATTAGCATTATTACTCAAAAATATCACAGACAATGAGATTGCCATTTTTAATGGGAATATCGGTTTGATTTTAGAAAAGCCCGGTATTTTTAAAATTGCCTATGAACAATTGTTAAAAAGATTATTTAAAGAGCATTTTATCGATATGGTGGCAAAGATATGGAGGACCCGTCGTTTTATTTTTTCTATTCCTGTATCCTTTCCTGCGCCCTTTTTCAGGCAAAGCGGTTTGATTGTGCAGATGTTGAATGCTCTGTCAGAAGGATTTCGCCTGTTAAATCTATATTTAACCTTAACTATTTTTCAAGAAGAAATTTACAGAATTCATTATCAACTGGGTGAAATCAGATCCCTTTCGAAAAAACTTAAAAAACATTATGACAATATTATTGAAGAACTCAACTACATCCTGTTCTATATTGAAAGGGTTCAAGCAGATGATTTAATATCAAAGGAAATCTGTTTTGTAAAAAATTTACCACAGAAAATTGAAAAGACAGATTTATACGATTCTTTTGAAAAGAACTTGAAACCACTGCTTGGGGAAATTGAAAAAAGTTTTACAGAAAACAGATGTAACCAGGAGGATAGATGGAATTGTTGGATACCTGCCTGTTATAATCATAAAGAGGCCTGGTTTGCAGCAGAACAGATGGTCAATATAGTTTCAGAAAATGATTTTCTTCAAAAGGTGATAATGGACAGTGACCTCCCTGCCGGTGGATGTGCTATAGAAAGTATTGAAGAACCATTTAAAAAAAATTACAGCACTGAATGGACGGATTGGAAAAAAAAAGGGCTGGCAATCACCAGAGAACCATTTTCAGAGGATATCTGCAGGCATGTAAAAATTAATTATTTTGATCTGTCTGGATTCATAGACAATCTATTTTCAAAAGGTTTTGAGCATAATTTTATTAATAGAACAAAGAGCGGTATCACAATAACCATGAAGGCCTGGCCCTTTTTTGATCTGGAAAGCAGATCATTTTTCTTTCAGCGCAACACACCGCTGTTACAAAATGAATTTATCTCAAAAATGGCTTTTAATAGTTTCAATAGTATTTACAATTGGTTAAACTGGGTGCTGAAACTGGAACATTTTAAGGAAAATTTCAGAAAGACGTTAATTAAAAACGTTTTAGATTTTATTCCGGCTCAAAATGTTTCAAAAAAAAAATCAGAAAAACTTTTTGATGCGGTTTCCAAAGTCCTAAATGAAAATCAGGTATTATTTCATCCATATTATGGAGAACCTTGTTACTCAGAGGATTCTGGTTTTTTATTATTAGAATGCCTGGACACTGCTTTAATGGTTTTCTTTAATCCGGACAGATTCAGTGATGCCAAATCCAGATGTTTTCATGAGAACTATTTAAAATCGCAATTGAAACAGGATCATGTTTTATTGGAATCCCTGACCAGGGCTTTTGAAGATTATTGCATATTCCACAATATTGACACTCGACATTTATTTAAGCTATAAAAATGGAAAAAATATTAAAAATCAGGCTGCTCCAGTATCCAACTCCTGCAGATTCAACAACTCCAGGCTTTTATTCAACAGATGCAGGAATGACATCTGCTCCAACACTTCATTCTGCAGTTACGGCACGGTATCCTCTCAATTGTCCTGTTGATTTGTTTTTATGCTATATTTTTCCGGCTGACTGCATCAAAAGATTCCAGTTGTTTTTTAATACCGGTACTCAGATTCATGATAAAATCACTGAAGATCATTTTGTCCAGGCAGAGAATAAACAATCATTCTTACACTTACTGGTGGTTGTTTCTGATAATTATAAATTTCACCAGGTTGAGAGAATCTATCAAGAGTTAGAAAAAGAGGGGTATTCTGATCTGATAAAGGAAATAAAAGATTTTTTATCCTTATCACAAAAAAATTGCTTTGAAACAGTTTACCGGATCACAGATGTTGAAGTGATAAATGTTTTAGGAGATTTTTTAAACCAGCATTTATCAATAATTTCACTATTTAGCGAAAAAAAATTAGTTTACCTGAAATATATTGTGAACAATCGGATAAAAAAAGTTGTTTATCACATTGATCATACTGGCCGGGGCCAGGAAGAAATAAATGAGCTCTCCTCTGATAACAGCGTGGTTGGCCTTACCTTGAATTTAAGTATGGAAGAACCTTCTGAGATAACCCCTTTTAAAGATATCCAGATAAAAAATGAACCGTTTAAATTCGGGGATATAAAAAGAGGATTTGAAGATGATGATACTTTATATATTCAGCACTCAATAGATGGTTTTTTAGAATTAAGAACATTTAAAAGGGAAATTGATACAGAGAATAAAAAAGAAACCGGTAAAGTTGAAATATTCAGGGATACAGGGAATCGGGTAAAGCCATTCGATTTTTTACATGGAACTCAGGGAGAAACAGAATTGTCAAGAAAATTGATCTATTCATATGAATTAATGAAGGATTCCCGAATTGATTTTATTCAGGAGATCCCAGGTGAAATATGCGATATAATTAAATTTGAAAATGATCACTATTTTATTCTTTCCTGGCAGGCTCAGAAAAAAACCGGGATAATTTCCAACGTGCTGCCGCTGTTAAGGCCGGAAAGATCTAAAATGCTGAAATTTGGGTGTCATCTGAAACCTTCTGCATTTACTTATTTTAAACATTTAAAGCTGTTCTTCCTTGCGCAGACAGGCAGCAGCTATCTCTTCTGTCTTGATAATTCTCCGGGCTGTCAATTGCAGGACATTTCAACAGCGTTTGATTTTACTAAAACAAAAATAGACTTCAGGCTGCCGGCAAAAGGAGAAATAAATGATCTGGAAACTGGAGAGCTTATTCTTTCAGATCAAGAAAGAATACCATTTTTAAGTGTTGCTCAGGTTAATGCAATTACCTTATTTAATTTTGCAAGCCGTTCGGTTTAAGTATGCTGAAACCTATTCCCATAAATATTTATAAAAGAGACAGTGAATTGAATATCGCAGGGTTTTTCCCTGTTTCTAAATCACTGGGTCCTGAACAGCGGGCTTTGTTATGGCTTCAAGGATGCCTGAAAAATTGCCGGGGCTGTATCACCCCTGAAATGAGAGCGGTGAAGACAAAAGAGTTTGTCCACGCTGAAACCATGGCAGGGCTCATTGCAGAAATACAGGGGAGTGCCGGCGTAACTGTTATTGGCGGAGAACCTATGCTTCAGGTTCCAGCCCTTTCTCTACTTTTTTCTTTATTAAAAAATAAATACGAAATGACTACGATGGTATATACAGGGTATTATATAGAGCAGTTGATGCAGACAGATGATGAAAAGATGACAGTGCTGCTTGATAATACAGATATCCTGATTGATGGCCCATACGTTCAATCCCTTGATTATTCACAAAAATGGAGGGGCTCAGAAAATCAGAGAATCCATTTTCTGACAGAATATTACAAGCAATGGCAATGGGTTATGGATATTAGAAAAAGAGATGTGGAGATCCATGTTAATGATTATGGACAGTATATGCTTTTGGGGATTCCAACAAAAGAATTGTATAATTATTATTATAAATTTTGCTCAAAATAAACTTGAAAGCTCTGATAAAAATGAGAACATAACTATAACCAGGGATTTGTAATCAATCAATCAATCAATCAATCAATCAAGCAATCAAGCAATCAAGCAATCAAGCAATCAAGCAAAAGGGAATCAGAGTCAAATGAACCAGAATAATTCGATAATATTTCATATCCCACATTCTTCTACAGAAATACCTAAAGAAGTACGTAAACAATTTTTGCTTTCCGATGATGAACTGCACTTTGAATTGATCAAGATGACCGATTTTTTTACCAATGAGCTTTTTCGATACAAAAAAGGAAAGACAATTCCTATTGAGTTTCCTGTTAGTCGTCTGGTCGTTGACCCCGAACGTTTTGTAGATGACAAACTGGAATCCATGTCCTCTAAGGGAATGGGGGTTATATATACGCATAGCTCAAATGGTAAGCAGCTCAGAAAAAACGTAACCGCAGAAGAACGAAATAACTTGTTAAATACATATTATTATCCCCATCATCAAGTGGTAAGTAATGCTGTAAAAGAACAAATAGATAAATATAATAAATGTTTGATTATTGACTGTCACAGTTTCCCATCAGAGCCTTTACCTTATGAAAACGACCAAACAAAAAAGAGACCTGATATCTGCATTGGAACTGATAGTTTTCATACACCTCAATGGCTCTCTGATAAATTTTTTGAGCTTTTTAAAAATGCCGGGTATTCAGTTGAATTGAATCGCCCTTTTTCAGGCTCCTTTGTTCCTGAACAATATTATAAAAACAATCCTGACGTGTTATCAGTCATGATTGAAACAAATAGAAAACTATATCTCAATGAAAAAAATGGGGAGCGGCATGAAGGTTTTGATTTATTGCACAAGAACCTGATATCTATAATTGATCAGCTTAACAAAATAGATTCTCACCATATTTTCATGTTTCCTTTCACGATAAATTTTGAACAAAACAAACTTAAAAGCTGTCAAAAGAATGAAAACATAAAAATAACGCATGATCTTTTTTTTGAAAAAATAACAAAATCCCTGGAAGATGCAGGATGGAAAGATTCTATATTTGATGAAAGTTTTGATAAAAGCAATTTTGGATATAATGAATATTTTTACTTTTATCCATTTGTCAGAAATGCCTTTTATTATGAAGACAGAGATAAACAAAGTCATATTATAAAATACTTCAAAAGAGTGATAAAAGACGGCGTATTTGAGTTGCACCTGAAAGGTAATAAAGATAGAAACCCCAAAGTATATAAACTTGAGCTTAATCATGTTTCACTTAGAATCTTTGGAACCCATATAGGTATTTTGTTAATAGAATGCACAAACAGATCATACATTGATATTGAGGATATTATCAAAATAAATGATTATGGAAGAAGGATATACCCCCAGTTTCTTGGTGAAGATAGTGAGCAAGGTTATGATGGCATCAATATCACTAAAGACTCTTTCCTTCCAGACAAAATAGTGATGAGCTTTAAAGGGTTTAAAGCTGAAGAGTCTTTTCAACAGCAAAAGTTCAAAAAAAGACATATTGTTGTTGCAGAATATATCCAGAAACTATTAGGTGATGACTTTTCTCCTTATCAGGAAAATTGCCCAAACCCAAAAAAAAGATTAAGACAAAGCATGTTTACATACCAGCCAACAATAGATGACAGAATGTATGTAATTTGCTGGTATGGTTCAAATCAACTTTCCAAAATATTTGTTACAAAACGTTCTGATTCCAGTTATTACTATGAACAAAATGCTATGTGGTATCGCTTTGTATTTCTGGATGGCAATGGATTAACCTGTCAGCACCCAGGAATGCTTGAAAAACTTATAAAAGAGACAACATACCCAAGATGGGCAGATTACAAGACATTATATGGTATAAGCAGATATAGTATTGTTTGTATATCAGACGGAGACTTTCCAAGACTGCATATGAGAAGACATTATGCCCAGATGGCAGTCATTCTCCTTGCACAAAGAGCAAGTATCCTCAAATTTTCCAATGAAGTTGCCAAAATCAGCAGGGATATTAATCTGATTCCCGGAAAAAATTTTTCCAATAATAGCTACAGGGATTTTGCAGATATTGAAGAACAAGTGGAGAGGCTGCACGCAGAATATATCAGATTTGTAAATTGCCTGTGGTTTACTGAAGTAACTCCCCAGGAACAGGGAATAGAGATGTATCAAATGGCGGTTGATATTATGCATCTGAAATCAGATATGGAAGATCTTAAAAGGGAAATAAAAGAGCTTTATGAATTTGTAAGCATGTATCAGGAGCGTACTGCAAATCGTCAGATGAATACCCTTACTGTACTGGGCGCAATATCCTTGCCGATAATGGTCATTACTGGTTTTTTTGGCATGAATCTGTTTTTTATTACCAGTCAACCCGAAGGCTGCTGGTGGTGGGGGGTCAGTTTTCTGCTTTTTGCTGGATCAGTTTATTTTCTATATAGATGGATGAAAAAGTACCTTAAAAAAATAGGAGCAATAAAGGTACTCGAATATATGAAACCATCAAATTTTTTTTTCTTCATTAACAAAAAATAATAAGGTTACCTCATTTATAATTAGAGGTGTCTTTTAAAAAAATCTAACGAATTATATTTTTTTATATTTGTACCAATAATTAATATCAGGAGGTGGCATGGCAAAATATATTTTACGAGTTGAAGCTGTAAACATTTATGATTTGATCAAGGATACGCAGAACCTCAGTACAATAAGAGGTGCTGGCTTAATGATTCTTGATGCTGCTGGCAAGATAAAGAATGTGCCAGATAATAATAAAAAAATCAAAATTAAAAATTTTAAGACAATCAGTACGGGAGCATCCATCGGAATGTTTAGCTTTGAGGCAGATGATGAAGACAAAGCTGAAGACTTTCGTAATAAAGTCGCTGAATTTTTATCTAATGATTCAAATTTAATGCACGCCACATTTGTCGTTGATATTCAGCCAATATTAAATGCTGAGTCTTTCATGAAAGACTATGAAAAGGTCATTGCAAAGAACAGATGGCGTCAATTTCAGCAATTGACTGTTGTTTTACCAGAGAAAAATAGTTCAAATGATACAAAAATATGTGCACTTGACAAGCTCAGACGCGGAACCTGTGAAGAAACTATTCAAGGAGAGAAAAAATCTATATCTACAAGTGTATCAAAACGCTTTAAATATGGAAAAGGCCAAAAACAGAAATTCTATGAAAATCAACTGAAAAAATTGAACGTTAAATTAGAGGACAAAGATGGGAAAAAGCAAAAATTTACTACTGATTTCAAGTCATTGAGTTCAAATTTAAAGCGGGGCAACCTTCATCATAAAATTGCCGTAATATATCTTGATGGAAACAAATTTGGAACTATACGCAACAGATGTTGTCAAACCCCCGGAGCTCTCACAGATTTTGATGGAACTTTGAAAAAGTACCAACGTGGATTTCTTAAGGCTCTTGTAAAAGACAGAATGCTTAACGATTCTGGCTATATCACAGATGATAAAAAACTAAGGATTGAAACTCTTCTATGGGGTGGAGATGAGATGATGTGGGTTGTTCCTGCCTGGAAAGGCTGGAGTGTTCTTGGAGCCTTTTATGAGTCATCAAAGGGATGGAAGTTTCGAGGGGAGCATCTGACCCACGCTGCAGGTCTTGTTTTTTGCCATCACAATGCTCCCATCCATCGTGTTACCTCTCTTTGCCGTGACCTGGCTGATAAGGTAAAGGCTAATAAAGATAGACCGGCAGAAAATGAATTCCAGTATGTTGTGATGGAATCTTTTGACCATATAGGTCAGGATATTGAAAAATTTCGTTTAACCCAGGTTCCGTTTAGCTATCAGTATACGCTCGACGGAAATAAAATGGGTGAAATTGCTGATACAATAAGGAAATTCATTAAAGAGTTTCCCAGAAATCAGGTTTATAATGCAATACGTGCAGCAATTGAAGATACCCAAAACAATACCCTCACAGAGCAGGATGCATTTAATAAACGATTAGAAGAGGTACTTGGAACTTCACATAATCATTACGTTGATAATCGTTTTAGTAATAATAACATTTTTGGTCAGGACCCTCGCGGATGGTGGCTTCATCTGGCTGAATTATGGGACTACATTCCACAGGAGGTGAGAGAATTATGATAGAAGTTACTCTTGAAGTTGTAATAACCCTCAATGGCCCTATTATCTCAGGAACAGCTACTGCCGGTGGTTATGGTTTTGACTCACCCTTTGCAAAAAATGTTGAAAACAATTACTATTTTCCCAGAACCCATATAAAAGGACGGCTCAGGGAGGCGTTGATAACCCTTGGGCCTTATATTAAAAACCACAATATCGACTTATTGTTTGGAACGGAATCAAAAGACAAGACAGGGGATGCTCCTTTACGAGGCTCGATGATATTCAGTGACTTCACAAACGAGAGGACACCTGCTCAAAAAACACGAACTCGAATTAGAATGAACTCAGAGCGTGGTGCTGTTGATGAAGGAGCATATCAGGTAATTGAATCACCTTTTGATACCGGAGAAGC
>JAYEJJ010000277.1:0-9286 GCA_034660495.1 Thermodesulfobacteriota bacterium
GCCTGTCAGGAACATTGAGAACCAAAGGAGATCAGACTTTTTCCCTGCCAGGCGTTGCGACAATCAAGCTGTTTGAGGACCAGTGGCACAGGTCGCCGATTTTTAGCCTGGCAGGGAAAAAGTCCTCCGTCGTTCTCGTTCCTGACAGGCAACCGCTCGGGGCTCTTAATCGGCCATTCCATAAAAACTTGATAACCGAGTTATATTGAATCAATATTTACAGGAGTCATATATGTACGAATCAAGTGATCTCAGAAAGGGGTTGAAAATTGAAATGGACAATGACCCCTTTGTGGTTGTAGATTTTCAGTTTAAAAAACCTGGAAAGGGACAGTCCCTTTATAAATGCAAGCTTAAAAACATGATTACCGGCGCTCAGTTTGAAAAAACCTTCCGGTCAGGGAATAAATTTAATAAGGCTGATCTTGAGGAACAGGAGATGGAGTATCTTTATGCAGAGCCTGAAAGCTATTGCTTTATGAACACCACCACCTATGCCCAGGAGTTTCTCTCAAAGGAACAGGTCGGTGATGCGGTTGATCTTCTGGTTGAAAATACGGTGTGCACGGTTCTTTTTTTTGGAGAGCGGGCCATTGGACTTACCCTGCCGAATTTTGTAAACCTGAGGGTAACAAAATCTGAATCCTGGGCAAAAGGAGATACTGCAACAGGCAGTACCAAGCCGGCCACTCTGGAGACCGGGTTTGAAATCCAGGTACCTCCTTTTGTAGGAGAGGGGCAGATGGTGAAAATTGACACCAGAACCCGGGAGTATGTGGAACGGGTGTCTGAATAAATTTTAACCAGGGATGGATTTGATTTATTAGGGATCTGGAAGAAAATAATATACGTATATTGCGCAGGCCAATTTGTATGATCGTGTTGTTCGTCTTCAATGCGCGGTAATGGGGGCATATTGACATATGTCCCATTGGCGTAACGCAGAAGACGGGCAAAAAGACAAGCAAGATGCCTGGATTATTTTTTAGAAGATCCCTTAATATCTGGCGTGCAAAACATAATGTAACGTCAGAAGTGGAAGGGGCGCTGTGATAAGAAAAATTCTCATCGTTGATGATGATGAAAATATGCTCAATATTCTTGTGAGATTTTTTTCCCTAAAGGGCTATGCCTGTCTGGAGGCAGACAGCGGTGAAACCGCCTGGAAAATTATTCAACAGGAAGAGGTGGATCTGGTTATATCAGATATTTATATGGGCGGTATAAACGGGATTGATCTCATGCAGCAGGCGAAAAACAGGTTCCCGGATCTTGATTTTATAATAATGACAGAATATTCAGCAGAATACTCCTATAGTGACATCATCAACGCGGGTGCCACTGATTACGTGAACAAACCCTTTTCAACAGCCGAGGTCTTTGCAAGAATTGAGAGAATTGAGCGGGAAAAAAGAATTCTGGCTGATTTAAAAACCAGTAATGAACAGCTGGCCCATGCCATGGAAAAATCTAAAATTCTTACACAAAGGGCCAATGCCGCTTCAAAAGCCAAAACGGATTTTCTGGCCAGGATGAGCCATGAAATAAGAACCCCCCTGAATGGAATAATCGGGTATACAGATCTGCTTTCTGATACAAATCTTACTGATGAACAGCAGGGGTTTCTCAACAATACAAAGAACAGCTGTCAGGTCCTTTTGTCTATTGTCAATGATATTCTTGATTTTTCAAAAGTCGAAGCCGGTGAACTGGTCCTTGAAAACATAGATTTTGATCCTGAGGTTTTATGTTTTGAAGTGCTTGAAATGGTGCGCTCAAAAATAGATGAAACCCAGGTTGAGCTGGCATGTCATATATCAGATGCTGTTCCTGCCAGTGTCAGGGGAGATCCGCACAGGGTCCGGCAGCTGCTGCTGAATTTGCTGGGAAATTCAGCCAAATTTACAACTAAAGGAAAAATTGAACTCTGCCTGGACGCAGAAAATGAAAGGGCGCGTAAGCGTTGAAAGCCAGCCTGGAAAAGGAAGCCGGTTCAGCTTTAAGATACCCGTTAAAAAAGGGGAAACAGCCGGAAAAGAGGCAGTCCGGCCAGCTGTTCTTTCCGGGAAAAAAGCATTTTTTCTTGCCAGGGACGATTCACTGATTGATATTTTAAAGCATGCATTTCCCAGGGAGGGCATGACAGTAGACTTTTGCTGCATATCCCCTTATCCTCCAGATGCACCCGGTGAATCATCAGATGATCCTGATGCCGGTAAACTCATGTCTTTTTTCAAAAAAAATCCCCTGAAAAACGCAGAAAAAAAAGTTTTTTGCCATGATTGCCGCCATTCTGGGAAATAACAGCCAGGAATCGAAAACAGGTGAGATAAAAACAATAACATCACATTCCATAACAGAGGATTTTAAAAGGTCCATATCCATTCTTCTGGCTGAGGACAATCCTGTTAATCAGAAGATGACAGCGCTTTTTCTAACAAAAGCCGGTTATTGTACTGAAACGGCAGATAACGGGCTTGAGGCGCTTAATCTATACACCGGCTCCCCTTTAAAATTTGATCTGATTTTTATGGATATCAATATGCCGGATATGGATGGGTTTGAAGCGACCCGCAGAATTCGACAGGAAGAGAAAAATATGGGGGTAAACCGGCGTGTGCCGATTATTGCCCTGACAGCCAATGTGCTGGAGGAATTTGAAAACAAATGCCTGAAGGCGGGTATGGATGCGTTTCTTGCCAAGCCTGTTAAACGCGAAGATGTTTTCAGGGCGGTTAAAACCTGGGCTGTCAGCAGTTAAAATCTGTATTATATGAGATTGTTGATTAAGTGCATTTTTGTCAAATGTCACCAGCTTTTTTCAGTTTGTATGGGACTGAATAAATTTACCGATTTCTGACACAGCCTCTCTGCCCTGGACCAGGAATCTTGAAAAGAAATGCCAGACATGGAACATATCCGGCCATATCTCAAGGGTTACCTTGACCCCGGCGTTTTTTGCCTTTTCTGCCAGGTGAACGGCATCGTCCATTAACACCTCCAGAGAACCGGCCTGCACCAGTAAAGGACACAGCCCTTTAAAATCAGCGTTGGCAGGGGACACCAGATAATGGTCAAGGTTTTTTCCGCCTGTATACAATCGTGATGCATGAAACAGCATGTATTGATTGATCATGGGATCTTTTTTTTGATTTTTTCTGTGGGACGGGTTGTTGCAGGTATGATCCGTCCATGGGGATATCAGTGCTGCAGCGCAGGGCATGGGCAGTTTTTTTTCTTTAATTTTCAGCAGAAGGGAAAGGGCAAGCCCCCCCCCGGCCGAATCACCGGCAAGACATATTTTATCAGATGCAAACCCGTGGCTGAGAAGCCATTCATAGGCGGTTAGAGAATCATCCAGTCCGGCTGGAAAGGGATGTTCCGGTGCCAGCCGGTACTCAATGATGACAGCGCTGACCCTGGATGCTCTGGCTATTCTTGTGGCAAGGTCCCTGTGGGATTTTATGGAACCGGCGATAAAACCGCCTCCATGCAGATACAGCATGACAGTGCTTTTCCTGGAATTATCTGGAGATATCCATGCCGCAGGGATATGATTTATATAAAATTTTTTAACGCCTGTTTTGCTATCTGTTTTTAATGTACTGCCGCTGGCATCAATCCGCCCTTGAACCATTTAAAACAGGGTGCATCACTGGTATCCAGCACTTCATCCCAGTATTTGTACCAGGTGAGCATTTCAGCGAATTCAGTGTAGCAGTCCGGGAATTTGTCAAGACTGAATCTGTCGTAGATGGCCGGATCTGTTACATTGGCCTGACCAATGAATTTTGGAGACGGATAGTAGTAATCCTCTTCCTGCCAGTGAACCGCAATCTGAGCTTCAGTGGTTTCTTCTACTTGTCTTTCACTCATTTTTTACCTCCTTAATATATGTAAAAGGTTGTCTGTATTTGTTTTCAAACCTATTGTTTTTATCACCTCCTTTTAACTAAAAGTGTTGTTAAGTCCAGGTTTCAATGATTGCTACAGTCAGGAAACATTGAGACCTTGAAAAGCGTTGCAGAAACAATTTTTTGGATGCCAATTCCAGGCGCAGAGCAGGTGTCGGCATTTTAAAAGAGAAATTTTTCTCTCAACAAAGTGTAACACAGGTAAAAACAGCATTTTTTGAAAGTCCTGGCTAAAATCCTGGTGCAGTAAAGACAGCAACGTGCTGTATACAGTTCAAAAGAAAAATGACAAAATAAGCGGTGAATTTAATTTATATCGTAGTTGCGACTATAGAAAAGGAATTTTGTTGAGTTAATACTTTTTTTAAAAAATTAGATTTTTTTATACTTTGTAAGGTTATGATAACAATTTAGAAGCTGTTGAAGTGTTTAACATCTGAGGTAAACATGTCCCATTGGCACAACGCAGAAGACGGGCAAAAAAGCAAGCAAGATGCATGGATTATTTTTTGGAAGATCCCTAACCCTGTCCCCCGCAATTTTTTTTTGAAATTTTAAAGCAGGGAAAAAAAGGATGGACCTGAAAGGATGGAACTGGAAGATGGGAGGGGACAAGAAAGCAGTGACGGGCGGATTTATTCCAGCATGAAAACAAAAATTTTTTGCACAATGGGATTTAATGTGGTGCTGAAAAAAAACAGGTCATTTATTCGCATCAGAGCCAGAACTGCGACAAAACCAGCGGACACGGCAATGGAAAAATACCTGGCAGTTTTTTTGTTTTTTATTTTTTCAGGAATGACAAGCCCAATGATACTGGCCCCGGCAAGGGGAGGGACGGGCAGTATATTGAAAACAAAAACCATGATATTAACCGCCACCACAAGGGAAAACACCTGGTCCGCTACTCCGAATCGGGTTAGAATAAAAGAAATGCTCCCGGCAATGCAGGCCAGCAGAAAATTGGCAAAAGCGCCGCCGCATTTGACCAGCAGCCGGTAAACCTTTGGGAGTCTGAACCTTTGTGCATTGATATCTATGGGTTTGGGCCAGCCAAAGCCGGCCACAGCAAAACAGGCCAGCCCCAGGGGATGAATATGGAAAATGGGATTAAAATGGAACCGGTTCCCATCATCTTTTCGGCTGTCTCCCAGCACAGTTGCCATAAAGGCCTGACCTTCCGCATTAACTGTTATTGTCATCATAATGGTAACAATAAAAATGATGATCTGGTCAAATTTAAGATGGGCATAATCAAGAATAAAGGGAACATGAATCAGTGTGTTTTCAGGCATGGAATCACTTTTTTCAGGTTTAGTTCATTATTTCCAGTGAGGTGTTAACTCAGGTGTTACATTCTAATTCAAATGGCAGCTGGTATTTACATAGATACAGACAGTACCAGTGACCGGAATCTCACTATGAAAGTCCGGACACTGATCTGTCTTTTGTCTATCTTAATCCTGTACAAGTCATTGGGACCTGATATTTAATTGTTCATTCATTCATTTAAATCATTATGGACTGATTTTGTAAACAATTTTTTACGCAGTTGTTGCTGCTCCCTGTCCGGTGTACTGGGGTTTTGTCGTTAATTTTGCAAGAATGACCGCGGCAATGAGCAGTGCCCCGGAGATGTAAAAAGCCAGATTAAGACTGCCTGTTATATCCTGGATCACGCCACCGACCCTGGCCATGAAAAATCCCAGTCCCCAGCCCAGGAAAACCAGACCGTAATTAAACCCAAGATTCTTGGCACCAAAGAAATCAGCGGTAAAAGACGGCATCAGCGACAGACCGCCGCCGTACTGCCAGTAAGCGATCCCGACAACCAGAAACAACAGGAACAGGTTGGCTGAGGAAATAACAAAGGGCAGCAGAAACATACAGACGGCAGATACGCCGCAGTTGAGGCAGTAGGCGTTTTTACGGCCGATCTTGTCAGAATACATGCCTGTTCCGATCCGGCCGGAGGCATTGACAAGCCCGCCATAAGAAACAAGTATCCATGCATTGGCAATAAAAAAGGGCATGCCCTTGGCCGTTGCCATCATTAAGCCTTTTGCACTGCTGATAATTAAAAGACCCGACTGAGTGTTAAAGATAAACATTAAGACCAGTGCGTAGAACTGCCAGGTCTTCATCATGTCCCCGGCTTCCCAGTCATGGGTTTTTTCCGTGGCAGACGTACGCCCTGCGCCTGCTTTTTTCATGGGCGGTGTATAGTCTTTGGGGGGCGCTTTAAGAAAGCATCCGGCGATGGAAACAACCACGGCAAAGAAAACACCCAGTCCGACAAAACTTCCGGTAATACCGTAAGAATCTATGAGTTTCTGTCCAAGCCATCCGATATAAAGCGCGGCTCCGCCATATCCGCCAACAACCAGACCGGCAATCATTCCTCTTTTTTCAGGGCCGAACCATTTCAGAGCAGCAGGCGTTGGGGCGGCATATCCCATTCCCATGCCGAATCCCCCGATAACGCCGAAGCCGATGATCAGGCCGGCATAGCTTTTCATCAGTCCGGCAATGATACATCCGCCGGCCAGAAGGAGCCCACCGGTGATGGCACCAAATTTTGGACTGATTTTGTCCTGCACCCGGCCCCCTGGAATCATCATTAAGGCAAACATGATGATACAAAGGGAAAACGGCGTTGCTGCCTGTGCATTGGTAAGGTATATCCATCCCTCGTTTAAACCCGTCATGACTTCACCGGCTCTGTCAACATCAGCAAGGGCTGATTTCCAGATACTCCAAGCATAAAGAATTCCAAGGCACAGGTTTATGGCCGTTCCTGCAAAGGTGGTGATCCATGCCTGTCTTGGGACTTTTTCAATCGTTTGTGCGCTCATCTAAGACTCCTTTTTAAGTATTATGATCAATGGCTGAAACGGATTAAACGGATTGTCCAGCCATTGATCCTGATGTTTTTAATCAGATGAGAGGAAATTGTTTTTCTGCTTATGCAACATGCAGGTCAGTCTCCTTTTTTATTTTATCATAACAATGCCCTGTTTGCGCTATCTGCTCTTCTTTTCCATTTCCTGGATAATTTCAACAACTTCCGGGTTTGCCAGGGTCATAACATCGCCGACATCCCCATGGTTGGATATGGCTCCGAGAACCCGTCTCATGATCTTCCCGGACCGGGTTTTGGGCATATCCGGTACAATCCAGACTTTTCTGGGTTTTGCGATTTTACCGATCTGTGCGCATACAGTATCAGATATTTTTTGTGCCAGTTCATCGGAGGAATCATACCCGGGTTTCAGAGACACGTATAAATCAGGCTCCTTGCCTTTGATATCATGGACCACCGGAACAACAGCCGCTTCTGCAACTTCTACGGCCTCCATGGCAGAAGATTCAATTTCCTTGGTGCCGAGACGGTGTCCTGACACATTGATAACATCATCGATTCTGCCCAGGATTCTATAGTAGCCGTCTTCCGACCTTACTGCGGCATCCCCTGCCAGATAGGGCCAGTCTCTCCAGTCTTTGCTGTCCGGATTTTTGCAGTATCTGGCATAATAGGTGTCAACATACCGGTCACGGTCTCCCCAGATGGTCTGGAACGATCCCGGCCAGGGGTTCTGGATGCAGATATTGCCTGCAATGCCCGGTTCGGTGATTTCATTGCCATCTTCATCATAGATAATGGGATGAATACCGGGTACGCCGGGACCTGCACTTCCCGGTTTCATGGGTTTAATTCCGGGTACGGTGCTGCAGAGAAAGCCGCCGTTTTCTGTCTGCCACCAGGTGTCCACGATAATGGCCTCTTTTTTGCCGACTGCAGATTCGTACCACCGCCATACTTCAGGCTCAATGGGTTCGCCAACCGTTGTCATATGTTTAAAATGATAGGTGTATTTGGCCGGCTCATCTGGTCCTATTTTTCTTAAAGCCCTGATGGCCGTGGGGGCGGTATGGAAGATGTTCACATCCAGTTCCTGGGCGATTCTCCATGACCGGCCTGCATCCGGATAGGTGGGTACCCCTTCAAAAATCACCGTTGATGCACACAGGGACAGGGGGCCATATAAAATAAAGGAGTGGCCGGTGATCCACCCGATGTCAGCCATGCACCAGTACACATCTTCGGGATGAATATCCTGGATGTATTTGGACATGGCCGTTACATAGGACAGATACCCGCCTGTACTGTGCTGGCAGCCCTTGGGTTTGCCGGTGGTGCCGCTGGTATACATTAGGAACAGAGGGTCTTCAGACAGCATTTTTTCCGGTTCAATCCGTCTGCCGTAATAATCCTTAAGCACGTCATTTACGACGTAGTCCCGGCCTTCCACCAAAGGCGTTTCTGAGGAGTTTTTCCCCGGATACCGCTGCCAGACCAGAACTTTATCAACAACCTGTCCGTTCTCCTTGGCAATTTTTACTGCATCATCTGTATTGATCTTGTGGTTCTGCTGTTTTCCCGACCTTGAATACACATCCATGGCTATTAACACCCTGGACTGGGAGTCAACAATTCTGTCTGCACTTGCACTGGCTGAAAATCCACCGAAAACCACTGAGTGAATAACCCCGATTCTGGCGCAGGCCAGCATGGTAATGCCCAGTTCCGCTGTCATGGGCATGTGGATGGTGACCCTGTCGCCTCTTTTCAACCCTGCAAAATCCCTGAGTAATGCGGCAAACTCATTTACCCGGACATAGAGCTCCTGGTAGGTGATATGTTCAATTTTTTCATCTTCCCGTTCCGGAACAAAATGAATGGCGGTCTTATTTTTGTTTTTTTCAAGATGACGGTCAATGCAGTTGTAACTGACATTGATCAGACCGCCCTTGAACCATTTAAAACAGGGTGCATCACTGGTATCCAGCACTTCATCCCAGTGTTTGTACCAGGTGAGCATTTCAGCGAATTCAGTGTAGCAGTCCGGGAAATTGTCAAGACTGAATCTGTCGTAGATGGCCGGATCTGATACATTGGCCTGACCAATGAATTTTGGAGACGGATAGTAGTAATCCTCTTCCTGCCAGTGAACCGCAATCTGAGCTTCAGTGGTTTCTTCTACATGTCTTTCACTCATTTCTCTCTCCTTAAAATAATTAGGGTTAGATGAACATTAATTGTATTTTCTCAAGAATTTGAACCAGATACAGTTAATTCATTAAAGACTGAAAATTCAACAAATTATCTGCCTATCACCTCCTTTTTCATGCAGTTACCCCTCCTGCATGAGTTTTGTGGATAAATACTTCCAGGTTTAACCAGTGTTTATAAAAAACCGGCAAGAAAACCCCTGAGTCTTTAGCTCAGGGGATGAATTGACGGATTATGATGTGCTTTTCAGCCTATGCGTTTTTGAAAAGCACTTAATCGAGAGCAACAGCATAGGTCT
>JAYEJJ010000278.1:0-9261 GCA_034660495.1 Thermodesulfobacteriota bacterium
CTCAGAGCCCTCGGCGTGTGGAGTACCTTGGGATGACTATATATTCCAATGTAACGTAGCCACCAATTTTTCTGTGGCTTAGGCTAATCAACCGGGCTTACAAGTTGCCTTGCAAGCCCCTGAGTCTATAGCTCAGGGGTTGTTGACTTTTTCAATTCAGCAAGCTCTTTCTCAAGCTGGACAATTTTATCTTTATCACTTGTTTCAGGAGCTTCTTTTCCCTCATCTTTTTTCCAGGTGTCTTTTAACTCATCAAATCCAAGGTAAAGCGCAAGTCCTCCTCCAAGCAGAAGAATGGGAGGCAGTGCACCGGTCAGAAGTTGCAAAAACGCTCCAAACCATACAGCAATGCCAATAATACCGAGAAGAGCTGCAACAGCTCCACCAATCAATGTCTTCATAACGCCTCCTTAAAACTAAATAGTTGTAAATGTTAATTTTTTTCTCTTAAAATGTACTTGTTAACTTATTTCAATTTTATATTTCCATCTCAATTATCATAAGGGATAAACTAAAGCAAGGCAAATTTTAACCCAAAAATATTATATTGCCAATAATCTGATACTTATGATAGTCTGCGTGTTTGCAGATAGAAAAGGCAATGCCGTTCACTTAATCATAATCAGGAAACATTATGAAAATATTTTCAGAAATAATAAAAAAAACAAAACACACACTGCAGATGATAAACGAAAAATTCAATAATATAAAGGATAACAGCAGTGATCAGTTTTCCTGTTTTTACCCGGGTACTCAGAGCCTGTTCTTTTCTTACCTGTTCAACAGAATTTTTTCCAGGATCAAATTGAATAAAAATACAAAAAACAAAGTATTCAAACTCAACGAACAGGGAATTGTTATTTATACAGGAAAATATAAAACCCTGTTTGAATTCCTTTATTTCAATACCGTATTCAAAAAAGCAGCCCTCCCCTACCCTGAAATTGGATTTGATTTTAATTTTTTCCTGCTCCAGCCTGTAAAAAAAGCGTTTAAAATAATCCTGTGGCAGATCATTTATTTTTTTCAGCACTTAAAATTCAAAACGCCTTATGCAAGCGGTTATCTGACCACAGAGCTCACCCGGGGCCGGTCGGGTTTTGTCTATCTTATTGAAGGAGATGAGTTTTACAAACGATTTGTCAAATCAAAACCAGATCCGTTGTTTCTTTTGATTCAGCTTCAAAACAAAATCAGCAGGCCAGTTTTCTTTGTCCCAAGTGCCATTGTGTTTTCTTCCAAACCTGTCCGCTCAACCCCTGGTTTTCTGGAAATCTTTCTGGGCAGCAACGAGAAGCCCGGCAAAATCAGACGGCTGGCCGCAATTTTTAGAAATCCCCGCAAAATCCACGTGGATATATCCGAGCCGGTCAACCTCAGAGAGTTTCTGAACCGGCCGGATATCAGGGATCTTGATTCGGTGTATCAGGCCGGCCGGCTGAGATCCTATCTCACAGATCTTTTAAACCGCCAGAGAAGGAGTGTCACAGGGCCGCTTCTTAAATCCAGGGAGGAACTTACAGAAGAAATCCTTACCAGGGCGCCGCTGCAGAATTTTATGAAGGCCTATGCCAGGGAAAACGGAAAAACCATTGAGCAGGTTCATAAAAAGGCAGATTCCCATATAAAGGAAATTGCTGCCAACTATAACCTCAATATCATACTGGCCATGAAAAAAATTCTGATCTGGGTGTTTAAAAATATTTTTGAAGGACTGGTGGTTGATGAAGAAGGCCTTGACCGGATCAAGGAAGATTCCAAAAAAGCCCCGCTTGTCCTTGTCCCCTGTCATAAAAGCCATCTGGACTATCTTTTGCTTTCCTTTGTCATGTTCAACAACAATATGCCCTGCCCCCACATTGCCGCAGGAAAAAATCTGTCTTTCTGGCCCCTGGGTCCAATTTTCAGGGGCGGCGGCGCTTTTTTTCTCAGACGTACCTTTAAAGGCGCTGTTCTCTACTCCAGAATATTTGCCGCCTATATTGAAAAACTGCTGGCTGAAGGATTTAACCTGGAAATTTTCATTGAAGGGGGCAGAAGCCGGACCGGTAAGCTTTTATCTCCAAAACTCGGTTTCCTGTCCATCATCATCAAGGCTTACAGGAGAAAGGCATGTGAGGACCTTCTCTTTGTCCCTGTCTATGTGGGGTACGACCGGGTTCTTGAGGAAGATACCTATCTTTATGAAATTGAAGGAGGCAAGAAAAAACCTGAGAATATATCCGGACTGATCAAAGCCAGAAAGTTCTTAAAGAAAAAATACGGGAAGGTCTATATTAAATTCGGCGAGACCATATCTCTGGAATCCTATATCAGGGACAAAGGATTTCTTCCCTCACAAATAGATGAAAATACCCATAAAGCCCTGTGCAGGACCATGGGATATAAACTCGTCAATGCCATCAACCAGATTTCCATTGTCACGCCCCACGGCATCATCGCAGGTGCTGTGCTGAACAGTTTTGGAAATCGGTTTACCAAAAAGGAACTCATGGAAAAGGTTGAATCCTACATGAATATTTTAACCTTTTTTAACGCAGAACTGGCAGACACTCTTATCATTGATTCTGAGCTGGCGTTTAAAACGGTTCTGGAAAATTTCATCTCCAGAAAATTTATTGAATTTGCAGACGAGGATGAGGATGAAATTGAAGACACCACAAGGTTTATACTCAAGGACAACAAGAGACCGGTTCTGGATTATTATAAAAACAATGCCATCTCCTATTTTATTCCTGCTTCTTATACAGCTGTGGCCATACTTGAAACAGACACATTTCAATTTTCATCCCAGAGCCTTTTACAGACTCATAATTTTCTGGAAAAATTTTTTATAGATGAATTTTCCTTTAATGAAGAGATCACAGGAGAATACCATATCAGTCAATGTCTAAAAGCGTTTATGGAAGACGGAATCATTGTCCCGGCCAATAAAATGGAGGACAGGTACAACCTTACCTCAGAAGGGTTTAGGAAATTAAAATGTTTTTCCGGTTTTTTAAAGCCTTTTCTGGAATCTTATAAAACAGCCCTTGAGTATTTTGAAAAATATCCGGAAGACAAACACGCATCAAAGGACAGGATCAAAAAAATTCAGAGTCTGGGCATTAAGATGTACAAACGCCAGGAAATTCAGCTCAAGGAATCCCTGTCCAAGATAAATTATATCAATGCATGCCGTTTTTTTATGAAAAACGGTGTCACCGGCATGGAGGACAAGGAAGAAATTACCAGATACAAGGAAACAATTGAAAAACTTTTAAAATTTACCACATTCTGATTATGAAAGCCTTAATTCTCGCAGCCGGTTTTGGAATACGGCTGCTCCCATATACATCAGTGACACCCAAGCCCATGTTTAGTCTCAACAAAAGACCCATACTTGACATCACTGTGGAAAAACTTTTGAAAGCCGGATTTGAAGAAATCTATATCAATACCCACCATCTTCACGAGAAAATCAAAGCTTTTATCCAAAGCAGAGATTTTCCAGGCCGAATCAGGGTTGTTCATGAACCAGACATCCTTGGAACCGGCGGTGCCATCAAAAATGTTGAAGATTTTATGAAAGAAGACCCTTTTCTTGTTATCAACAGTGATATTTTTTCTGACATTGATTTGTCTGATGTATGGCATTTTCATTTAAAAGGATCATGGCCGGTCACGCTTGTCATGCATGATTTCAAAAGATTCAACACCGTTGAGGTAAATGAAGATTTTTATGTCACCAATTTCCATGAAAAAAAATTTATCCCGGTCAGAAACAATAAAGCCCTTGCCTTTACCGGCATTCAGGTGGTTTCCCCCCAGATCTATAAAGCCATGCCGGATACAGACCGATTTTCAAGTATTGATATATATAAAGTCCTTTTAAGGCAAAAAAACGCTGTAAAGGCCTATGTCTGCAAAAAAACATACTGGTGTGATATCGGAACCCCGGACAGCTACTCAAAGGCATCAGCCCTGCTTACGGCTGCCCAGTGCTGCAAATCAGAGGATACGCTGAACATCCGTATGAAAAAGATTGCCGGAGACGGGTCGGACCGATCCTGGCGCCGGGCTGTTTTTAAGGATAAATCCTTTGTGATTGTTGACCACGGCATCCAGGCAGAAAACCGGGAAAAAAATGAGGTAAATGCTTTTGTTGCCATTGGCAGTCACCTTTTCAGTCAAAGAATTCCTGTCCCTGAAATTAAAAATCATGATATGTTTTCGGGTATCGTGGTAATGGAGGATCTGGGAGACACCCATCTTTCACATATCATAAACAAAGAATTTTCTGATGAAAAAAGGCTGAACTGGTATAAAAGGGTCTGTGATCTGGCTATTGAATTTTCTCTTAACGGAATAAAAGGGTTTGATTTAGAGTGGACATACCAGACACCAAGGTATTCAAAACAGATGATCCTTGAAAAAGAGTGTCAATACTTTATGGATGCCTTTGTTAACCAGTATTCAGGCCTGGATTATAAATTTGAAGATTTAAAACCCGAGTTTGAATTTATTGCAGACCAGGCCCTGGAACATGCCTTTACAGGTTTAATGCACAGAGATCTTCAGTCCAGAAATATCATGGTTAAAAACAACCAATTGTTTTTCATTGATTTTCAGGCGGCACGGAAAGGACCGCTTCAGTATGACCTGGCATCTCTTTTTATTGATCCCTATGTTGCGCTGTCTGCCCCTCTGCAGCAGGAACTTCTGCAGTATTCAGCAGAAACGATAAGTCGTCTTACAGGATTTGACAGTCATATGTTTATAAAAGGATTCAGATACTGCGCTTTGACAAGGAACATGCAGATACTGGGGGCATTTTCCCATTTAAGCCAAAACTGCGGCAAGCCTTTTTTCAAACAATTTATTCCTTTGGCAGTCAAAACACTTGAAAAGGGAATCCAGTTTTTAAACATTCAAAAACTCAAACATCTCAACGAGTTAATCCGGGAGATTTCCTGTTCCCCCTCTTTTTACAACAGCCATATTCCCATGCAGCCCATAAAAACAACCCATAACGAGATTACCCTTTAAACAATAAAAAAGGACTTAAAATGAAACCCATCAATCTTATGATAAACGGTCTGCCAGGAAACGTAACTGCCACCATTGCTGCCCATGCAGCAGATGACAGCCGTTTTTCCCTTGTCCCTTTTTCCCTGACAGGGCCTGAAATTGAAACAGAGTTTTTCATGGTCGGAAAAGAAAAAATTTCTCTTTTAAAACCGGATACGCGGAAAAAATGTATTCAACAGATAAAATCAGAGGTTACCGATTTCATCACCATTGATTTTACTCACCCCACAGCGGTTAATGACAATGCCCTGTTTTATACAGAAAACAATCTCCCCTTTGTCATGGGGACCACCGGGGGAGACAGGGAAAAACTTGCAGAAACGGTTTTAAAAGGATCGGTTCCTGCGGTGATTGCCCCCAACATGGCCAAACAGATCGTTGGATTTCAGGCCATGATGGACTATGCCTCAGAAACATTTCCCGATCTTTTCAAAGGATTCTCCCTTACCATTGAGGAAAGCCACCAAAAGGGCAAGGCTGATACCAGCGGTACAGCCAGGGCCATGGTTAAATACTTCAACCGCCTGGGCATCCCGTTTTCAGAAGAAAATATTGTCAGGGAACGGGATCCTGACGTACAAAAAAACACATGGGAAATTCCAGAAGAACATCTTGCCGGTCACGGATGGCACACCTATACGTTGACATCCCCTGACAAATCGGTATTTTTTCAGTTCAAACACAATATCAACGGCAGGGAAATATATGTTAAGGGCACTTTTGACGGGGCCATGTTCCTCAATAAAAAAGTAAACCAGGGCGCAGCCGGAAAAATCTTTACCATGATTGATGTCCTCAAAGGCTGAATCTTTCGGGAATAAAAATGAGCACCTATTATAAAATTCTGCTTGGCATCATTGTGCTTGTCTATTTCATAAGCCCCATTGATATTATTCCGGACATTTTTATTCCCTATCTGGGGTGGATTGATGATACCTTTCTCATCGGGCTTTTTCTGTATTATCTGAAATTCGGCCGGCTCCCTGATTTTTTAAGCAAAAAGAAAAAAAGCGCATCAAAAAACTGGAACCGCACCAGTACAGAAAACCAGCAAAACAGAGCCGATGATTTCAACAGATTTAAAAATGCCGAAGACACCCGAAATAGGAAAAAATCCCGGTCCGCAGACAAAAAACCCGAAGATATCCTCGGGGTAAAAAAAGGGGCCTCAAAGGAAGAAATCAGGGCAGCTTACAGAAAAGCGGTCAAAGACTACCACCCGGACCGGGTGGCCCACCTGGGCAAGGAATTCCAGGAGCTTGCCAATAAAAAATTCCTTGAAATCAAATCTGCCTATGATACTCTGATGAACACATGAAAAAACCAAAGGGATACAAGGCCATGAACCTGCCCAACCATCAGCAATGTTATGCCCTTATTGAAAAAATGGAAATGCTGCCCCATATTATTGCCCATTCTGAAATGGTAGAAAGGATTGCATCGCTTCTGGCCGCCCAGCTGCACCCCCTTAATCCAGCAATTGATATTCATCTGACAGAATCTTCCGCCCTGCTCCACGATATTACCAAAACACGCAGCTTTATAACCAATGAGGCCCATGCCGAAACCGGCGGCGAACTTTTAACAGAACTGGGATACCCTGAAACAGGCGAAATCATCCGCCAGCACGTGATCCTTGACCATTACACCATGGATATGCCTGTAACCGAAGCTGAAATTGTCAACTATTCCGATAAAAGAGTGCTGCATGACGTCATCGTATCCCTTGACAAACGGATGGCGTATATCCTTGTCAAATACGGCACCAGTCCTGAGTATACCGAGCGCATAAAAAAGCTCTGGGGACAGACCAGGCAGCTGGAAAAAAAAATCTTTCTGAAAATTGAGCTCACACCGGAACAGGTTCCTGATATGATTTAAAACACAATTGATGTTCGGCCTGTAATATTATCAAGCTGAAACCGGCTGATATATAAAGGGTCGATATAAAATTCAGGCAATCTGCCTCTACTGGAAGGAAGTTATCAGCGAATATTGTTTTCCCTGCTCCATCTGGAGAGAATTCCCTCACAAAATATTTTGACTACAATTGTAACATCCCTGGAGTTTTAATAATAGTCCACTCCTTTAAATTCGGTATTGTGAGGAGTTCATTTATGGCATAGTCTGCTGGCGGCCCTCCGGCTGCCTTGTAACGGTTTCCAGTAAAGCCGATTCAACGTCCATGTCGATCCTCTACAGCCTGATGTTCCGGTATAACTCTTTGCGGCCGCGGCCCGTAGGCGATGCCAATGGAAAAGCAGGTTGGGATGCGTAATCGCTGCATCATGCATGGACCATTCAGTCATCTGATTCAGTTCAAATCTGGCTCCGTAAATTCCAAGTAGGCTTATCCTCATCATGGCTCCATTGGCCTGACTATCGGGATTCGGACGTACCTGAAGACCCGCAGAAATGATCATGCCGCAGACAAACCAGTCTGTAAACTCTTTTTCCGATGCCACTTTTGGTTGAAACCTCAAGCGCTCCTTTATCTGTCATCACCTGTAATTTTTTTTGCCCGGGCGGAATAATCGCCAACCTTATCTGCGTTATAAAGCCGCTGGAAATATTCGTTTGATCTGCGACGATCACCGATGATGTGATAATACTGGCCAATGTGTAAAAGGCTGAACAGATCAAAAGCATCTATTGCCAACGCTTGGTTATAGAAGCTGAGAGCGAGGTGATCGTCTCCGTTTAAAGCATGAGCCCATGCCAGTTTGTTGTAGACGACCAAAGCCTCCGGTTTTTCATTTCTGACCTCTTCAAGAAGCTGGATCGCCTGTCGGTAATCGCCATCCAATCCGTAGGCAATTGCGAGTTTGAATTTGGCATAAGAGCTTGAGGTTATCTTTACCAGCGAGGTGTAAATCTGGATGGCCTGTTCATAACGCTGATCGTCCACATAGAGAGAGCCAAGACGTTCGATGGTCTCAATCTTCTGGCGATCCTCAACCGGGTATCCGCGCTCGTAGATCCCCATCAATCGTTCATAAGCAGCAATGGCCTTCTTTTTATATCCCAAACGAATGCAAATACCGCCGAGCATCCGCAAGTACTGAGGATGTTCATCACTTCGGTCAACAGCTGCTTCAGCCGCTTCCAATGCCCCCTGATGATCACCCTCGGAAAGCTTTTTCTTGGCGAGTTCAAGGTAATAGAGCGGGCTCGATGAAGGCGGTTGAAATTCTTGTTTGAGTGCGGACCAATAAGGCAGTTCCGCCATGACATTGCTGGCAGACAAGGAATCCACACACCGATCGACATCAGCTCGCAACTCACCGACGCTTTGATACCGTTTTTCCGGCCGCCGTTTCATGGTTTTCAAAATCACCTGTTCAAGGTCGGCTGGAATATCGGTGTTAATTTCCCGGGGCTTTGAAATGTTCAAGCCGGTCAACAACTGGTGTGGACTGGTGTATGGGAGGGACCCTGTGGTCATCTCATATAACAAGACTCCGAGTGAATAAATATCCGACACCTTGCTGCGTTTACCCTCCAGAGCAACTTCCGGAGCCATGTAAGCTTCTGTTCCATGGCGCTTGGTCCAGACCCACGCATCCTCAAATCTTCTACTGACGCCAAAGTCGGTTATTTTGGCCTTATTGCTATCCTTGGCAATAAGGATGTTTTCCGGTTTAAGATCGTTGTGTGAAATATTCCTTTGATGCACGGCTGCGAGTCCATCCAGTATATTGGCAAGCCACTTAAGCATCTGTTTGAAAGACAGGTTCGTTGCAATGCCTGAGCCCTGCATGATCGCTGAGAGACTACAACCATCAATGAACTCCATTTCAATAAAAAACAGATCGCTGATGGTATGAAATCCATAGAATTCTACAATGTTGGGATGGATGATTCCTTTAACGATATCTGCTTCTTTCCGAAGGACTTTTTCTCCTTTTTCCTGATCTTTTGGAATCTTGATGGCGACATGTTTCCCGTCAAATAAACGTTCGGCCCTCCATACTTCACCGAAGCTACCTTTACCGACCTCTTCAATAAGCCGAAAACGGTCGCCAAGTAGTTCGTTTTTCTTTGTTCTAAAGAAAATGCCCATTAATAACTTCAGAGCTCCTGACACCACAAACCTAATATATTGTTTTAACTGAAAATATTCAAATTTAGGATCGTAATTTTAAATGCATAAAAAAACCAGACAAATACCATATATTGTGCTTATTGTCT
>JAYEJJ010000279.1:0-9222 GCA_034660495.1 Thermodesulfobacteriota bacterium
GCTGTTTGAGGACCAATGGCCGCAGGTCGCCGATTTTTAGCCTGGCAGGGAAAAAGTCCTCCGTCGTTCTCGTTCCTGACAGGCAACCGCTGGGGGCGGCGGTATTCAAAAAACTTGATGATCGAGTTACAGGGAAACAATATGTATATCACCCTTGCCTGGAGAAATATATGGAGAAATAAGCGGCGGACATTTGTCATTATTGCAGCGGTATTTACCGGTGTGTGGAGCATGGTGTTCTTAAGTGCGTTTGCCCGGGGCATGGTGGATAATATGCTTGAAAACGGGAAATCTGTACTGGTCAATGATATACAGATCCACCATAAGGCCTACAGAGAAGATCCGTCTGTTGAAAACAGCATGGAAAAGATTGCCCCTGTTACAGATTTCCTGGATAACCACCTGTCTTTTTATGACAGATGGACCCGGCGGATACGGGTGAGCGCATATGTCAGCAATGCCACTCACTCGGCAGGCGTATCCATGGTGGCAATTGAACCGTTAAAGGAAAAACATATGTCTTTTATCGGTACCCCCCTGTTTAAGGGAGAACACCTTAAGCCAGGCGACAACCAGGGTATTCTTTTGGGATACGCCCTGATGAACGAACTGGATACCGGAATCGGCAAAAAGCTCATCATCATGACAAGAAACAAAAGAGGAAAAATCATTTCAAAGGCGTTCAGAATTAAGGGGGTATTTAAAGCCGAGATGGCGGCCATTGAAAAGTACTTTGTGTTTATCACAATGGCGGCTGCAGACAAATTTCTGAACATGAACCATGCTGTATCAGAAATTTCCATAAAGCTTGCCGATGAAAACAAGATGATACCGCTTACAAAAGCCTTAAAGCAGCAGTTTTCCTCCCGGAATCTGGAGATTGAAACCTGGAAGGAGCTGCTCCCCATGCTCAACGCCTACGTCAGCATTTTCAACGGATTCATGTATATCTGGTATATGGTGGTATTTACTGCCATGGGATTTGGTATTGTAAACACAAGCCTGATGGCTGTATTTGAACGGGTAAGAGAATTTGGTCTGCTTCGGGCCCTTGGGATGAAACCTGTGCGGGTCATTGGGTCGGTTATTTCAGAATCCATCATCATTTTGGGGATTGGGATCGCTGCCGGCAATCTTTTTGGATTTATTTCAATTTTTATTTTACACGATAAAGGTCTGAATCTGGCAGTTTTCGGAAAAGGGGCTGAGTTTTTCGGCATGTCAAGGGTGATTTATCCTGTTTTAACAATCAATGATCTTGTCAGTATCAATCTGATCATATTGTGTCTTGGGATCATTGTTTCCCTTTATCCTGCTGTAAGAGCCGCACAGATAACCCC
This sequence comes from Thermodesulfobacteriota bacterium, assembly GCA_034660495.1. Taxonomy (GTDB): domain Bacteria; phylum Desulfobacterota; class Desulfobacteria; order Desulfobacterales; family Desulfobacteraceae; genus DATFJZ01. The sequence continues at coordinate 1,341 of JAYEJJ010000279.1, forward strand.
TGTTGAGGCAATGAGAGAATAATTGGCCTTGGATCATACCATTGTCCATCGAAGATGGGGTCAGGCTTTCCTTATTGTCATTATCTTAACTGTCTATGCAGTGTGTCTTTATGGTTTGATAACGACGAATAAGAAAAGCCTGACCCCTTTGGACGAAACGATGATCAAGGCAGAATAATTCCCTGTCAAAATAAAATTCAGGAGAAAGAGATGGCCATTGTAGAGGCAGAAAATATAAAAAAAAGGTATTCCCAGGGCAGAATCAGAGTAGAGGCCCTAAGGGGCGTGTCAGTATCCATTTCAGACGGAGAATTTATGGCACTGGCCGGGCCTTCAGGGTCTGGAAAAACAACCCTGCTCAATATTATCGGCGGGATTGACAATCCGGATTCCGGCAGAATAATTGTCGATCAAAATAACTACGCTGATATGAAACAGTCTGACATGGCTGATCTGAGGCTGCATAAAATCGGCTTTGTTTTTCAGGCCTACAATTTGATTCCAGTGCTGTCTGCCCTTGAAAACGTTGAGTACATCATGCTTCTCCAGGGAGTCGGATCAAGAGAAAGAAAAGAAAAAGCCAGGGCGGTTCTGGATGAGGTCGGACTGAAAGGCAAATATGACAGACGGCCTTCAGAGCTGTCCGGCGGTCAGCAGCAGCGGGTGGCAGTGGCCAGGGCAATTGTCTCAAACCCCGCTATTGTCCTGGCAGATGAGCCAACCGCCAATCTGGATTCAGAAACCGGACAATCCCTCCTGGATATGATGCGCACCCTGAACCGGGAAAAAAACATAACCTTTATATTCTCCACCCACGACCCCATGGTCATGGACTATGCCAAACGTATTGTCAGAATTAAGGACGGCCTGATTGACGATGAAATAGTAAAAGATCAAAATTAAGGGATATGCCGTGAACTGCTCTGATCTGTTTACGCTGGTATGCTGCTGTTTTGTGATGCTGTCTCTGTCATCAGAGCAGGGAGATGCCAGAGAACTGGAAATTGATGCAGATTTCAGCGGGCAGGTGGAATACAGTGTAACCCGCACCCGTTATGATCATGCGTCCGTTCACTGCGAATTCAGGGAGGATGACTGGATCTATGCAGGTCTAAATTTACGGCTTAAAAACAGGATTTTCTTTGGTGACAATATCTGCGTTGATACCCATTATGTCATGTCTGCCTGTAAATCGGATTTGGTTGAAGCGTCAGATTATTTCACCTTGAATTATCCCCAGACATATGCGGCTGAAGGTTTTAAACTGCCCTTTGACGATGATTCATCATCATTTTTGGACCTTTCCTCCCAGATAAACAAAGAAAACGATTATTTTATGTATCACCGCATTGACCGGTTGAACCTGAACCTGGAACTTGACTTCGGCAGAATATGCCTGGGACGGCAGGCCGTAACCTGGGGAAACGGCCTTATATTCAACCCCATGGATATTTTTAATCCGTTTTCGCCCTATGATACGGAAAGGGACTATAAAAAAGGGGTGGATATGGCATTTTTTGAAATCTGGAGTGACCAGGGAGGGGATCTTCAGTTCATTTATGTGCCGGGGCGTGATCCCCGTGATAATGATATCCGGTTTTCATCATCATCCCTTGGCATGAAATACCATTTTTTCCTGAAAAAATTTGAGCTGGATATCATGGCAGGCCGTCATTATAAAGACACGGTTGCCGGAATCGGTATTTCAGGGCCTTTGGGAAATGCTGTTTTCAGAACCGATATTATACACACCTGTGCCCGGGGAAATATGACCGACGATTTCTCAAGTTTTGTATTTAATATCGATTATTCCTGGGTATTTTTGAAAAAAAATATCTACGGCCTGGTTGAATATTATTATTCAGGTTTAGGCACAAAAGACTATTCAGATATATTTACGGATTATGATCTGTCAACACGCATCAGCCGCGGGGAAATATTTGGACTGTCCAGGCAGTATTTAAGTGCTGCCCTGGAAATAGAACTGACACCGCTGCTTAATTTTAATCTCATTGCAGTGGCAAATCTTGGTGATCCATCATATCTGGTTCAGCCGAAACTGTCCTGGAATATACGTGAAAATTTAGACATCAAAGCAGGGGCAAATATTCCCGTCGGCGGCAGAGAAGACGAATACGGCATGATTTCAATTCCCATGTCAGCACAAGCGCTTGATTACGGAACAAGTGTATTTGTATGGACAACTTTTTATTTTTAAATAACTGCCACGAGCAGACCGCTTTGCCTCATGAAAGCCATCAGCCACAGGTAACCAGCAGGAAAAGGTATGCAATTTTTAAGATTAAATCACAAGGATTACGGCGGCGTATAAAATTCGCACAATACACTTTTGGTCCATTGGGAGGGCTGGGTATTAGCCCCAAAGGCCAGGCCGCCTCCCAGACTTTTGCCCATGGTTAACTGGTGCTGACTGGACCAGTTTTTTGTTTTGGGATCAGTGGTCAGCATGGTGAGGGTATGCTGACTGGCCCCGCCTGCGGCAGACCCTTCCAAAAAAAGGGTATGATTGTTTTTAAAATCGCTGGACGCGCCAATATACCCTGACATGATTTCGGCTAGATCCCCGCCGACTTTAAGAGTGGTTTTCCCCTGGTTGTCGACGTCAATACAGACCTGCAGACCTTTTGGCGGATAGCAGAATCCGCCGTTGAACCCGAATGGACCGCTGCCGCCGCAGCATTCCAGCCGCGGGGTGCAGATATGGGTAAAACAGGCCAGTGTGACCGTGCATTCATCCAGACAGGTGCCAAGATCGTAGTAAACGCTTCCGTTGCAGTTGCAGCATACAATGAGCTGCTTCTCCCCCTTTCCCGTAGACCCGTCATTGTTCACCAGGGAATAATTTTCCGGTATTTTATCAAGAAACCGGCTCTGATAACCCGCCTGGCTGTTTGCTGCGGCATAATGATAGGCATCCCATGGGCGATGAGGGTTCTGCGGGCTTTTACCTGATGCTGTGTCAAAGGATTCCAGGGCCTTTATCACTTTCCCCTGTTCTGCATAATACACCCCTGCATTGGCGTAAGTGATTGAAAAATCGGGATCAAACTGCCAGGCACAGTCTAAAAGCATACCAGCTTCCTCGTCTCTGTCCAGTTCCAGCAGGGCAACGGCTGCGGTGTTAAGGCTCCAGGTATCCCATGGGGTAAGTGCCACTTTTTTAAGGGCCGCCCAGCAAAAGGGATAGACATTATTGCTTCCATAGGCAGCCAGAATAATTTTATTCAGCGCTTCGCCGGGATCGGCCTCTTCATCGGCATTCTTATAGTCTGTCACATAGGTTTTGAGCTGATCATACCAGGTTGCGTCCCCCTTTGATTCCATTTCCTGAATAATGGGCGTTATCAGCGCTGAAATCGCCTGGGTTGTGCAATTGACTTTTTTCCCCGTATAATGCCCGTTCTGGTTGACTGAAAAGCTGGTGACCCAGGTGTAGTTGTTGGCAAGATCCGATCCTTTGCAGACCAGGAGGTAAAAATAATAGGTGTCCCCTGCCAATTGGGTGATATTGATATTTTCTGCTGCCGTTGTTTCAGCAAGGTATTTTTTCCCTTCAAACGCCGGCACAAGGCCTTCGGTGCCATAATGGTGCCAGGCATTGTCCTTGCCGAACAGAAAAATTTCATTTAATGATCCCATTGTCATGGCAAAATACACATTAACCGGTTCTGTAAAATGGGGGATATCAAAACTGACATCCATGGTGTCTCCCCCTTTCACAGCTTTGCCAAGCCCGATGGGTTTTATTTTGGAAGGGGTATGAATATGAAAATTGTCTAATATATCAGGGGACTCCACCGGGTAAAAACTGTATACATGGCTGCCCGTGGGCGGGGCAACTGGTGAGTGATCTGAGAATTCTTCCTTTATATATTTTTGTTCGTCAGGTGTGGCCGGCATGATGTCCGGCGGAGAAAAGCTGCCGTCGTATTCATGCCAGGAGCCCCATTTATCATACCCCCCGTAATAAACCTTCCAGGTATCGGTATCTGTGTGCTCGATCACCCTGCCGTATGCCCATGAATTAACAGAAGCACCCACCCATAGATAATCCCCTGGCTGGGGCAGAGGGAAGATCTCACACGGGGTTTTCCATTCATCCCAGGTGGTATCGCTGCCGTCACTGGTATAGTGGACCTTGTATCCTGTGCTGTTGATATCAATAATCCGGGTTTCATGAAACATTTTTCCGCTGTAAGTGGTTCTCCACAACGCCCAGACGGTATCGTTCATCTGAGGCACAAGCTCCGGAACAGCTGCCCCCTGTTTCACCCATTCATCGTAGGAATTGTCATATCCTGTATAATGAACCCGGATTCTGTCAGAAGATACATCCGTCACCTCGGCATGGTACCAGAAGGTGTCATCCCAATGCACACATACCTTATCGCCTGTTGCAAAAGAGCCGGCCTGAACGCAACTGTACGTCAGAAATATCAATAAAATAAAAACCCCTGCAGTAAGTGTCCGTGAGATCATAGTTCCTCCCTGACGCACCGTCTGTTCAAATAAATCCAATCCATTATGATTTGATCCAGAGGGGGATGTGAAGCGGTTTTAAATTCTTATGTCTTGTTATTCCCCGTCTTCTGATTCCACTATATCAAAGTCCTTTAATTCCCAGGTTAAATCTTCCAGGTATTCAAACTTCAACCAGAGATTCATATCCCCCAAGAGGGTGGTGTAAACGGCATTTGGGACATAAAGATCCAGTTTTTCTGAAACAGCAGCCATAGGGCACTCTCCTGTTCCGTTGCACTGCAGCAGTCCTGCAGCATAACCTTCCTCATATCCCTGGTCGTAATCCCCGCTGGTCTGAATTCCGCAGGATTCAGGATCTTCAATGCATGCCTGTCGGCCGGCTTCATACCCGTCCTGATAGACGTCCTCACAATCCGGCTGAACAACAATGGGATCATAGGTATCCCTGTATTCCCAGTACAGGATATCATGATTGCCCCAGTCCAGACCTGTTCCTGAAGTAAACCCGATAAAGGCACTATCCTGACCAAGAAGGTCTGGCACATCCACTTCTTTTTGAATGTCCGGTTCAGACGGCCGGACACCGGTCTGATTAATGCGTGCTTCAAGTGTTGTGCCGTCATAATCAACCCATGCATACCAGACATTCCCGTCATCAAAAGCCGGGGTGATTTCTTTTGTGCAGCTTTCAGAGGGATCATGAACAACCGATCCATTCAGATCGACTCCTATATGATTGGAATTTGGATCATTGTTTGCCCCGTTACACCAGGTATCAAACTCAACCCCGATGCTGGTCTCAATGCCGGCGTAGCCAATGCCCTGACCCGCTCCGCCGATATCAGATGCGATGGACTGAATGACAAATACGATGCCGTCAGCCCCTACGACTTCATTACAGTCAAAAAGAGTGCCGCCGGGCTCGGTAATTCTGAATTGAAAGTACGTACTGAAGTTTGAGGCATTGACGGTCTCTGTGCTGAAGGCGCTGCCTGACTGATTTCTTTCAGCCGGGGTCAGCCTCAGCACAATACCGTCGGTTGTGGATACGGTCTGGGTGTTTCCGTTCAATGTCAGCAGACTGGTGTCTGAAAAATCGTTAAAATTCATTACAATGGCATAGGCATGCACTGAAACCCCCAACACTGCTGCAAAAATAATCATACTTAATTTTTTCATAGAATCCTCCTTGAAATAAATAATTATAACAATACTGCAAAACAACCACGCCGATATCGGCCTGGTAAAAAAACGGATCAAACTCCCCTGCTCTTTTGCAGTCCTCATGGCTTGAGCAGGCAGTGCATGCCGCCAGGCATTGTGTGAATGCAGAAAAAGGGCAGCTGCACGGGTAAGCATGTCTCAGAACGGATAAACGGTGTATTCAATAGCTGAGGGGAAGACTATGTAAGTATAATAACTCTGAAAATAAGGGCTGGTGATTCTCCATCGTGAAACAACTACCGTTTTCACACTCTTTCTCATCCTTATTTACCTGAGCTGATAGAAAAAAATAATATAAACGAAACAACAATGATGTCAAGTAAAAAAGGAATCAAATCTGTACCCTGCTTTCCGCGCAAAATCCAGCAGGCAACAATGCTTTTCAGTGCAGGAATAAAACATGTTAGAATTTGATTAAATTTAATAAAACCTATTGAAAAAAGAATCTGCCTATAATAAAACGCCCTAACTCAAAGGCTATTTGAACTGGAGGTCAAACCCTGAAAATCAACGAAAAAATAAAGAAAAAAAATCCTCATAAAAGAAAAATCCTCCAGACCGGGCTTGTTACACTGGGTTTTTTTTGTTTTTACTGGCCTGGGGCCTTTTGTTTTTCGAGATGGATACAAGCAGAAAGGCGCTTTTATGTGAACTGAAGCGGGAACAAAACAATTTAACCCGCGTTCTTGCAGACCATTTGTATGAAATTCTGGAGCATAAACAAGCCATTGAGGTTTTTGCCCTGCAATTTTTTACCGGCCAGAAGGAGAAGTCCTTAAGTGATATTACTGGATTTCTACACGGAGAAAAAGCCTTTACCCAGGTTGTGCTCTATGATTTATCGGGTACCCCTTTTTATATGTCCTCTCCCGGCAAAAATGATCACGCTCAATCCCAAAAAATCAGGCAGATCATTACCAATATGGTTGAAAATAAAAATACTCTGCTCGTTGAACTGGACCGGAATACTGTTGGAATATCATGGCAAATTCCCTTTCTGTTCCCTTTAAGAAAGGGCGGCATCCTTCATGATTACGTTACACTTTTTGAATCCAAAACCCTTGTTTCCGGAACGTTTTCCAAAAAAGTGTAAACTACTTTTTTGTGAATATGAAGGATGCCGAAAGGGCAATGAAATGACAGGGGCCATGCTGCTTGAGCTGGACCTGGGATATTTTCTTAACCTGCTTAAAAATATTGATATTGGGAAAACCGGTAAAATTATGATTTTCAATGATCGCGGTGAAGAATTGGCACGTTTTGAAAACGGCGGTCTGGCCATAGGTCATTCTTTCCCCAAACCTTTGTTAAAAAAGCTTTTAATACAAGATTCATCCGGTACATTTAAATATCCAGGCCTTGACGATTTCCATTTAACCTGCCTTCATGTTCAAAAGTATCCATTTGTCGTGACCGTCAGTCGGGAAATGAAGGATTTTTTTTCCGAATTTACAGCGCATAAAAACAAATTGTTATGGGCCTTATCCATTATATCAATTTTCTGCCTTTCAGTTATGTTTCTGCTTTTCAGAGAGATTGTCAGCAACAACCGATATCTGAATGCCCTGATCCTTTCCAACCGGAAAAACAAGAATCTCATTCTCAGGCTGGAAAAAGAGCATAAAGTGTTAACCAAGGCAGCCTCTGTGGATGCACTCACCCAGTTTTATAATCGGCGTTTTTTTGTTTCCATGGCCCAAAAAAATCTCTTTCTGACAAAAAAAAACACGTTCAGCTGTGCTATATTGTTCATTGATCTGGACCGGTTTAAAAAAATCAATGATACCCTGGGCCACCGTGTGGGTGATCTGCTTCTCAAGAAGGTGGCACATCGTTTGATCCGCTGTACCCGGAAATCCGATATTGTGTCCCGGTTCGGAGGGGATGAATTTGTAGTAATGCTCACAGAAATGTCTGCAGAAGAAAATATTTCCCCGGTGGTTGAAAAAATTATTGCCGCTGTTTCCGCGCCCTATGAATATATGGAAGGTCACCAGATCATAACCAGCCCGAGCATCGAAATTGCCGTTTAGGAATAGGGTTTAAATAACTTACCCATTTGATTATTCTTAATATAATAAGGTGCTTACAGCCATGTATTTTAACAAAGCAAAACATATACCAACGACAAATACCCGTGTAGATTTTGCTATGA
>JAYEJJ010000280.1:0-9126 GCA_034660495.1 Thermodesulfobacteriota bacterium
AAAGACCTATGCTGTTGCTCTCGATTAAGTGCTTTTCAAAAACGCATAGGCTGAAAAGCACATCATAATCCGTCAATTCATCCCCTGAGCTAAAGACTCAGGGGTTTTCTTGCCGGTTTTTTATAAATGGATGAGATATATCCATTTAAAAACCTGACACACCTTATCCAGATAGACAACCTGATTTAAACAAACCATTAGCTGAACAATGCCGTGTTTCTGAACACTTTTGATATCACCCCGGTCTGTGTTCCTGTTCCTGCTGATTAAACAGATCGTATAATTCGATTATCAAGTTTTTCTATGGAAAAACCGATTATGGATATCCCGAATTTTAAAAATTAAAAGCATGACCATGTATTACACCCGATTTAACACCAGAATCTGCGAAATCCTTCTGGTGGGGGATGAAAAGGGCCTGGCCCGTCTTCATCTCAACATTGGTGAGGGCGGCCGGCAGTTCAAAATCCTTGATACCTGGGTAGCCCGGCCCGATTTTTTTGTGGATATCAAAGCCCAGGTCATGGAATACCTTGACGGAAAGAGACGGGTGTTTGCCGTGGATCTTAATACCAATGGCACGGATTTCCAGAAAGCCGTCTGGGAGGGGCTGCGCAAAATTCCCTACGGCAGACTGGTCACCTACGGGGATATCGCAAAGGGCCTGGGAAAAGAAAAGGCCTCCCGGGCCGTGGGTGGGGCCTGCGGCAAGAATCCGGTCCCTTTGATTACTCCCTGCCACAGGGTGATCGGAGCCAACGGAAATTTTACCGGATTTGGCAGCGGCCTGGCCATCAAGAAAAAGCTCATCGCCCTGGAACAAAACCCTTGATAATCCAGTAAAAGGAATAAAAAATGAAATTCACAGCCAGTTTTATTTTATTGTCTTTATGCGTATTTCTATTCAGTTTAACGGGTGTGGTTGCCCAGCCCTTAACCCTTGTTGCTGTGGGTGACAGTCTTACTGCCGGAGACGGAGATGAACCAGGGGGCGGCGGGTTCCCGCAGCGCCTTTTATCCCAGCGGTGATCCTAATGGAGAAGGTGACGGCTATCCAGGTTCCCTGTTTACGGCGGGCCATGCCCACGATGATTATGCCGGGGAAATATCCATACCAGCGCCGGCAGCAGCGCAGTCCATTGCTGATTTGCCAAGGGCCCGGGTGCTCCAGGCGCCGGCAGATATTACCGGAGGCTGGAAAGACAACTGCAGCTTTCATCCGGACTGTTTATACAGGGAACTGGACGGTCTGGTTTATCTCCCCAATATAAACAAAATGGCATGGAACCTGAGGGACTGGTTTAATACGGCAAAATATGACCAGGATTCTCTGGGATGGAGCAGTCTGGATATGACCGATGCTCAGGGGGTATGGCACATAGGTCCCCGAAACGATGATGCAGATCTGTATCACAATGCAAAAACCAGTAATTTTCTTTTTAAAGCTCCGGAATCCTTTGCAGCACAATGGCTGAACAATAAATGGCTCATTGCCGGAGGGACCAGGGAAGCCGGGGCACTGGGCGGATCACAGGGTCCGTCTCTTTTTGCCCTTGCCCCCTGGGAAGATGGAAATCCACCGGCATCTTCAGCCTGTCTCGATGCCCTGCCTCTGGTGTATTATCCTGAAATTGTAGACTGTGTCTGGAAAAGTACGGAAGGTCAAGGTGTTGTTTATCCGAAGAACAACGATGTCTGTGTTTACCCGGATTACCGGGCAGTAGATGCCTGGAACGGCGGTGCATGGGTGGAAGCGGACTCAGGTACAGCGATTTTAATCACCGGCAAAAAGGGGCTGGGGGATAATTGCTATGCTGCCGGCGAGGTGTGCAATGACCCCTGTATGGAATCAAAAGGCTACCATGCCTATCCCTATGATCCCCAGATTCTCTTTTATGATCCTGAACATATCAAAGAAGTGATATCAGGAACCCGTCAGCCCTGGCAGGTCCTTCCCTGCAGCATAATGAGTATAAAAGATATTTTTTATGATGAGTGCGGTGTCATCGGCGCTGCATCATGGGATTCAGGGGGCCGTCACCTTTTTATAACTGAAAAGGAAGTAAATGATCCGGATAACGGGTTCTGGGGGAAAACCATTGTCCATGTATGGACAATACACTAAATTCAGAACTCCTGACCTCAGCTAATTTTGAATGCATAATCATTTTCTATATATAGTATTTTTTTTTAAAAACAAAGACAATAAGCACAATATATGGTATTTGTCTGGTTTTTTTATGCATTTAAAATTACGATCCTAAATTTGAATATTTTCAGTTAAAACAATATATTAGGTTTGTGGTGTCAGGAGCTCTGAAATTAACAAATATGGATATCCTGATTTTTTAGAATTAAAAGCATGACCATGTATTACACTCGATTTAACACCAAAATCTGTGAAATACGTATGGTAGGGGATGAAAAGGGCCTGAACCGTCTTCATCTCAACACCGGTGAGGGCGGCCGGCAGTTCAAGATCCTGGATAGCCCGGCCCGATTTTTTTGCGGATATCAAAGCCTAGGTCATGGAATACCTTGACGGAAAGAGACTGAGCAATTTATTAAGTTTTTGTTTTTTACAAACATCATATCTCTTTACAATCCCCATATATTTTTGGTATAAATTTCTTCCTTAGGTTAAAGGGTTAAGTTCAACAGGATTTTATCCACCATCCCTTATCGCAGAGACGGATGAAATCTTGTGTCGGTTTTTATTCTCAATGCCTCAAGATGTCTTTTTGCGGAAACGGGATGGAGGATAAAATTCATAACGTTAGGGCCATGAAGGAGGTATAAAAAATGTTACTTGAGTACATTCAGGCAGCACTCAATCATGCAAAATATGAAATCTTACCAGATGATGGAAGTTATTATGGGGAGGTTCCTGAATGCAATGGTGTCTATGCAAACTCGGATACACTCGAGGTTTGTCGTGAAGAACTACGCGAAGTACTTGAAGAATGGGTCCTGTTTAGAATTTATCGAAATCTTCCCATACCAGTAATAGATGGTATCAGTCTTGACATAAAAGAGGTAGCCTATAGATGTCCTTGAATGACCTGATACATAAAGTTAATGCTCGCACGGTTAAGTTCCGCTGAAAGCATGAATAAAATCGGCATCAAGTCATGCTGGGACTACTATAATATGCCACCTTTTGGACCAATAAAACGAAAAGATTTGATTCGATATTTTAAACGATGTGGATTTGGTGGCCCTTTTTCAGGTGGTAAATATCAGTTTATGGCTAGCGGAGAGCTTACCATACGAATCCCAAATCATCACCAAAAAGACATAGGAAGAGATCTTCTTGCAAGAATATTGCGTCAAGCTGGAATCAGAAAAGAAGATTGGCAGAATCTTTAGTTTAATTGTAGATAGTGCCCTAACGAATAAGGATAGATTGTGTGAGGAACGAACCACAATCTTATCCGTTTGGTTGGACAAGCCCGGAATGTCTTAATGTCTTATTATAAAGGAAATATCTTTTTTTGGGCTTGGTTTTAACTTCGCCCACTATTAGTCATTTTACAAAATGACAGATAAAACCTGCTAAAATATCAACGTGTTGAAATTGATCCATCAAAATTTATAGGCATACTGGGCGAAATTAAAACCAAGCCCACCTTTTAATTTAATAGTTCTTTATGGATTCTATTTTCAGGCATTGGATTCAAAGGAATCGTATAAGGATATCCATTGATCCTGTTAATGTTCACCTCGATTTTATATACTGTTTCTATGATCCTGGGGGTCATTACTTCCAAAGGTGTGCCATTACAGACCATACAGCCTGATTTGAGCATCACGATTCTATCGGAAAACCTGGATGCCAGATTAAGGCTGTGCATGGCCATGATAATGCCTATATTTTTCTTTTGAGCAAGCTTTTTCAACATGTCCATCACCTCTAACTGATGCCGTACATCAAGGTTGTTGCTGGGTTCATCCAGAACAAGATAACCCGGTTCCTGGGCAATGGCCCTGGCAATCAGCACCTTTTGTTTCTGCCCCCCGCTGATCCGGTCAAAATCCTTAAGTCCCAGATGATTAAGATTCATGGACATAAGAACCTTACTCACGACTTCTAAATCCTTGCCGGAAGGAACAAACCTCACATAGGGTTTTCTTCCCATGAGCACAGCATCAAACACTGTCATGGGAAATTTTGATGGAAAGGCCTGTGGAACATACCCTATCAATCGTGCACGATGTGTTGGAGACATCTTTAAAATATCCATGTCATCCATCTTAATAAAGCCGAAACAGGGTTTTATCATACCCAAAAGACAATTTAAAAGAGTAGTTTTGCCCACACCGTTAGGCCCTAACACACTTATGATCTCCCCTTTTTTTACATTCAGATCAATATCTTTGAGTACACAGGTTTTCCCATAATTAAAGCTAAGATTCTCAACTTGAAGCATTACCAGTACTCCTTTGTTTTTTTAATCAAAAGGTACAAAAAAAACGGAACTCCAATAAAGGAGGTAACAATCCCGATGGGGATAACATGGGGCAACCACATGGTCCTCCCAAGAGTATCGGCTGAAAGTACCAGAACACCCCCGATCAGAGCAGAAGCCGGGATCAAAAACAGATTGTCACTGCCAAATATCATCCTTGCAATATGAGGTGCTACAAGCCCGATAAAGCCGATCACCCCCGTAAAACAGATGGCGCCTGAGGTCATCAAAGAGGCCAGGGCAATGGAAAACATTCTCACTCCCGGAACATTAACCCCTAAAGCTCTGGCAGATTCATCTCCTGCCGTCATGAGGTTAAAATCAAAGGCAAATCTGAACATAAAGGGCATGGGAATAAGAATCATTATACCGGACATGACAATTTCCCTGTACCCGGCCTTTGAAAGACTGCCAAAAAACCAGAATACAATTCCATGCACCTCTTCCTTTGTTCCCAGATACTGGAGAAAGGAACTTAATGATGAAAAAAGAAACATCAGGGCAATACCTGTAAGGATCATGGTTTCTGCCGTAGCTCCCTTATATCTGCTCACCCCCAGTATAATAAATGAAGATAAAAGGGTAAAAATAAAAGCCCCTGTAACAACTGCATATTCATTAACAAGACCGTTAAAAAACATAATGGCAATAACAGCCCCGAAACCTGCACTGGAACCAATTCCAAGTGTAAAGGGAGATGCCAGAGGATTTCTTAAAACAGCCTGAAAAACAGCACCGGATGTGCCAAGACCAATGCCGATAAGCAATGCCATGATTATCCTTGGAAGTCTCAAATTCCAGACAATGGATCTTGCCATCCCGTTATCCTCAATAAGTGCCAGAATCGAATCTGTAACACTGATGGAAGATGCCCCAACACAAAGCGCGATAACAACAATAACCGAGAGCAGCCCAAAAAAGACAACCAACAGAACAAGGCTGCGGTATTTCAATGCCTTATATTGGTTTTTCATATCCTGATTTTTAATGGTCAGGCAATCTGTATTCACTTGCTTCCTCCGGACAAATTCTCTGAAATATATACGCCCTGGTATGGTATCCTCTGGAAGGATTCAAGAAATTCTTTATGAATTTGTTCAGGGTCAAGGTCGTTAAACAGCCGGGGATAAATACGTTTTGCCATATAAACCACCCCGATAACCGCCCTTGGGCCTGTCCAGATACCACTGTCAAGTACATGAACTCTATTATTTTTTACTGCCTGGATCAGATTCCAGGACGGACGGGCAGCCATTTCATCCCTGACATTATTAAAAAATATCCTGTCATTTCTCTCAAAACCGTTTCCCCAGGCAGTAGCTTTAAAAATTACATCCGGTTGTTTGGATATGACCCATTCCGAAGTAACTTCCGAATAGGGAACCTTAAACTCATCAGCCAGGTTTCTGCCGCCTGCATAGACACACATGTCATGCCCGCCGGACCCGGGACCTGCAGTATGAAAAGCTGAATAACTCTCCACATAAACCAGAGGCTTTTCTTTGACACTGTCAAGCCGTTTTTGAATAACATCCAGTTTTTTGCCATACCATGCTCCGAGTGTTTCTCCCTGCTGTTCTCTGCCAATAATTTTGCCCAGAGTTATAATCTCCTTTGCAATTGTCCCGAGCTTGTAAAAATTTAACCTGAGTACCTGTATCCCAAAAGGAGAAAGCTGTTTTTCCAGTTCTGTTCCAGGGTTATTCTCATAGGCGATCACTATGCAAGGGTTTAAATCGGCAATAAGTTCGGCATTGGCATTCTTCCAGGAACCCACTCTCGGCCTGTCCAAAAATTCCTGGAAAAAAGCACCATCCTTAGTAATTTCGGAATAGATCCCTTTGACCAGGTCTTGGGCACCCAGTGAACGCAACACCTCAAGAACATCTGAATTAAGAACGACAATACTTTGAACCGGTATGTTTACAGATATTTCCCTTCCAAATGCATCTTCAATAACAATAGATTGTGCGACTTCCCCGGCCCAGGCCGTTCCCCGGGCAGATATTATGATCAGGATAATCAAGCCGGGCAAAAAAAAGCCGGCCGTATTAAATCCTTTAAAATTTGAAAGCAACCTCGGCAAAATAGCTCCTTCCCTCTGCTTTGTAATACTGATAGTATTCATTATCCAGGATATTGTTCACTGACAAAGAAATATCCCACCGCTTAAACGGGCTCCAGGTCACTTTGACGTCAAGATAAAAGGCAGGTTCATATGTCGAATAGACCCCTTCTGCTACATCCGAGTTGTCGGAATTATTGTAAATTTTGGAAAAATAGCTACCTGTCAGACTTGCCTTATACTTGTCCGCATTAAAATCCAGCCCAAGATTAAAAGCATTCTCAGGTATTCCGGTTACCTGTTTGCCTTCACTGTCAGGGTCTGTGATATTTTCTTTTATCTCTGCGTTTGTATAGGTATAATTCCCCCAGAGAGTAAAATGATCACTCATAGCCCAGGATGACGTAAGTTCAACCCCAAGGGTTCTTGCCTGACCGGCATTGGTCCTGGTTTTTGTAGAGCCTTCCATCTTGTAGTAAATCAAATCATCTATTTCATTCCAAAACCCTGTCAAACCGAATTTTATCCGATTATGACAAAAAGACTGATCAATCCCCGCCTCTACAGTACTAACCGTTTCCGGCTCAAGATTGGGATTGCTCTGGTAAATTGTTCCCCATGAAGACCATGTCCGGTAAAGCTCATACAAGGTGGGCGCACGAAAAGCCTGGCCCACGGAACTTCTTATCACAGTATCGGACAAGGGCTTCCATACGACGGACAGCTTGGGGCTCAGGCTTGATTCAGTATTTTCAGCATAACTGGTTTCAGACCCTGTATCCCCGGACAACCCGTCATAGACCTTCCAATAATCATACCGTGCACCAAGATAAAGGGTGATTTTTTCATCCAGGCTCCATTCATCCTGAGCATATAAGGACCATGTCCAGCTTTTTCCACCCATATAATAGGTTGAGTCGCTCCTTCCCGAATAACTCCTGTAGTACGGAATATCGTACGAATTGGTATCTGACTCATCTGTCTTGTAGCTGGTACCCATGGTAAAATGATGAGAATCTCCAAGGGGCAAATCCCCCTGAGCCTCAAAAAACAAGGACCGCTTCTCTGTCTCAGCAAAGGTTCCGGCCGAATCGTAATAATTTGCCATTCCTGATTCCGATTCCAGGGTATATCTGTCCTCAACATCATGAAAACCAGCTTTCAGACTGACATTAACAGTTTGATAAATTTCCTTGTAACCCAATGAAATAATATCTGTTTGATTGTCACCAATACCGGTATAACTAATAAAATCATTGGGCCGGAACCTGGCCCTCAAATCGGACCCGGCATCTGCATAGGTGGTATCGTCTCCAAAAGTTCCCATATAGGTATTCGGAGAGCCGTAATCATACTCATGCTCTCCTGAAACAAGGGAAAAAAATAACTTTCCCGTATCCGTCAAATCATATACGGCTTTCCCGCTGATGGTCTCTTTTTCTGCATTGTTATCACCCTTATCACCCACCACCCACTTATCCTGAGTATTGGTTTTATCATTCATGGCATAGCCGCCGGATACATTCCCCTCCCCACTTGAAATTCTTCTTAAAACCGGTGTTGTCGAATATCCATCCGTACTTTCGGCTTCATAGCCCAGTCTTAAACTCAGTTTATCCTTAAACCGGGTACCGCAACTTGCACTGTACCGATAGGTTCCGTTATTCCCCATCCCCCCTTTGATCAGGCCATGGGTCTTTTCCGGTGTCCGGGTGATAATATTGATGACCCCGCCCATGGCATTTCCGCCATAAAGTGCTGATGCAGGCCCTTTAACAACTTCAACCTTCTCAACACTTTCTATGGGCAGCATCCCCCACTCAACACCGCCTGAATAAGCATCGTTGATCGGATGGCCGTCAATCAGGATAAGGGTGTACCGATCATTATTGAATCCCCTGAGTCTTACAGAGCTTGTGGAATCCATCAATCCCTTGGTTCGTTTTACAAATATTCCCGGAATAATTGAAAATGCATCATCAATGGTCTTGATATCCCGGTTTTCAAGATCCTGCCTGGATACGACATGAATGCTTCCCGGTGCATTGCTGATCTCTTTTTTTGTTTTTGTAGCAGTCACTACAATATCATCCAGGCGGACCGTACTTCCATCTTCCTGTTTTTGGTTTGCTAAACAAACCGTGCTTAATAAAAAAACTATGCTTGCACATAGAACAATAACAGCCTTATTCATAAATCACCTCCATCAATCATTTTGTCAGTACATTAAAGATATTACCCCGAATGTCTTTCAGACAGCATTTTTGTGCCGATAGTCCTTATTTTAAAGGAAACTGGCCTTTACTATTGCAACCTATTAGTCATTCCCCGTAATATTTCCAAAAACATAGGCGTATTGACGAGCATTTACCGCAGTGCTATAAGGAGGGTGCAAGCACCCTGAATATCAAGGGGCTTTCCCGGAAGGCAGCATGTTTCTTTGACCGGATCTTGTTCTGCCTTCCTTTTTTTATAGAAAACCGGCAAGAAAACCCCTGAGTCTTTAGCTCAGGGGATGAATTGCCGGACTCGCTAACCCTGAGATTCAATATATTTCCTTACGGCATCAATGGAAGCATTTCCGATTGAGCA
>JAYEJJ010000281.1:0-8995 GCA_034660495.1 Thermodesulfobacteriota bacterium
CATAACAAATGACTTGATACTGTTCCATATAGTATATAAGGTAAGGAAAGTATCTTTTCATCTGTGATCATCTATAATTGTATGATGGTGTACGATTATCCTGTCGTCACTTTTTGAGACGTATAGTTTGCTTTTTCAATCGCCCATGGTTTTTGAATAGGATACGTTTTTTTTATGAAACCGGAAGAGGAAAAAGATACAGAGTTGTTTTTGTCTCAGATTAAAACACGATCGGTTGATCAGGAAATCGTTGATGATGCAGGCGTATTATACCGAAAATGGAATCCGAGTCATGGAATTGATGTTAATGATTCAATTCTTGCTGCAACAGTAATTCAAACAGGAGGCCGAATTTACACCCTAAATATCAAGCATTTTCCAATGCCCGAAATAAATGTTCAAAAAGCCTGGTAAAAATGACCTGCCCTTTAAAAATTGTTTTGTAAAATGATCATGTTAAGCTTAGACTGCCACCGGGGATACGGAAAGATCTTTTCTATTCAGACATTCGAGGCAAAATGAATTCATCCACCAGGGACTTGTAAGATAACCATCTGATTTTCTGTTTTAAATTCATAAAATAAATCTGATTAATTACACTTGACTTTATGGAATCGTTATGTCAAATATGACATAAGCTTATGTCATGTTTGACATATACATGTATTTGAAGCCGTAAGAACAGCTGCTGCAAGTGAAGATATTTGTTTATTTTTTTTTGATAAGCAGGTTTTACGGGGAAGCCGTGTTGTTCAAGACCAGGGAAATAACAGCATCGCAGTTTGAAGAGATCCGTTCGGCCTGTCCCTATGATATTCCCCGGCGGGACCCGGAAACCGGCCTGATTTCAAAATGCACCATGTGCTATGAACGGGTGGTGCGTGGCTTGAAGCCGGTATGTGTTTCCGTCTGTCCCACCGGTGCCATGAATTTTGGAGAACGGGAGGAAATGCTGGTTCTGGCTAAGAAACGGCTGAAACTGGCAAAAAAGGAACATCCCCAGGCCATGCTGGCAGATCCTGATTACGTCAATGTGATTTATCTGCTCATAGACAGCCCTGAAAATTACCACAGCTTCAGTGTGGCTCAGAAGGAATTTGACATGGACCGCAAGATTTTTCTGTCCCGACTGGTGCCCGGTACCCTGAATCTGGTGCTTAAATTTACTCTGTCGGCTGTGCTTGAAGTACTGGTGATGAAGGCTGACCTGGATTCGGACACTTTGTCCTGGAAAAAGGGATACTGCCCTGTATGCGGGTTTCCACCGTCAATCAGTTGTCTGGCAAAGGCATCTGATGCGCAGTCTGAATTTTTAAAAGGGGGCGGCGGGCAGAAATATCTGCATTGCTCTTTATGTGGCAATAACTGGCGGGTAAAAAGGCATATGTGTCCGGTATGCGAAAATGAAGATCCAAAAGACCGGTTATACTTCCAGGCAGAAGGCGCTGTTGGCGAGCGGGTGGATGTATGTCGGAAATGTCAATTTTATCTGCCCTGTATAGATTTGAGAGAATTCAGCAATGACCCCCATCTGGATATTTCTGCGGTGAGTATGGTTCATCTTGATATAAAAGCCCAGGAAAAAGGGTTTAAGCCTGTTACACAGCTGCCGTGGAATAGCTTTGACTGACAGGCATTTGACAAATATTTTTGCGGCAGGCCATTTGCCGGCCCTTGCAGAGGAATTATCCTTATCCTGAAAACCATTTTTGCCTTGGCGCATTGATGGTCGGTTTTGCAAAATCCAAATATTTCCGGGTACCCAGGTGGGCACAGAAAGTATAGAATAGCGCTATGGATTTTCGGGGAGTTCCTTTTCAAAGGATTCATCTATACCCAGGGCTTTGGCACGTTCCATCCACAAATTCCGGGCAAAGGCACGCATATCTTCAACCTTGTCGATTTCGTCCATGATTTCCACGCCGATTAAGGTTTCAATCAGATCTTCAAGGGTGACCAGTCCTCTCATCCTGCCGTGTTCATCAACCACCATGGCGATATGCTGTCTGTGTTTGAGGAAACGTTCCAGCAGACTTGAAACCAGAACTGTTCCTGGAATGATGAGGATGTCGCGTTTAAAGGATTTTAAAAAAGCGCTGTTCTGGTTCCGGGCTTTTTTCAATAAAATATCGTCCCGTAAAACAAAACCGGTGATATTGTCAATATCTGTTTTGAACACAGGTATTCTTGAGAACGGCTTTTGGGTAATTTTTTCTATTGCATCTGATATTCTCGTGTTTTCTGAAATGGCATGAACTACAGTAATAGGGGTCATGACATCTGATACCCTCACAGACCTGAGCTGAAGCAGATTGTGTATGATCCGGGATTCATTATCCTGAATGTCGCCGGCTTCCGCTCCCACCCTTGCCATGGCCATTAATTCGTCCCGGTTAAAATTGTTAGGGGTTTTTCCATGGGAAACCAGTTTTGTAACTTTTTCCGAACACCATACAATGGGATAGAGTATCCAGATTAAAGATTGTACAAACAGGGCTGTTGCGCCGGCAAGATAGGACCAGTAAATCGCTCCAAGGGTTTTGGGAATAATTTCTGAAAGAAAGAGAATCATCAGTGTCATGCCTGCTGAAAACAGACCGAACCATTTGTTGCCGAAAACAAGTGAGGCCTGGGCGCCTGCGCCTATGGCCCCTATGGTATGGGCAATGGTATTCAAGGTTAAAATAGCGGCAAGGGACTGGTCTATGTTTTTTTCCTTTAATTTTTTTAAAATAGCGGCTCGGCCGGGATATTTTTCTTTCTGGTCTTCAATATATGACGGGGTAATGCTTAACAGGGTTGCTTCTGCTATGGAGCAGAGAAAGGAAAAAATCAGTGCCACCAGTACATAAAGAATCAAAAAAATAATATGCGGGTCTAGTGGTTTGCCGCTTTCATCTAAAGGCGTGTTTGTTCCAGCCATTGATACAGATGTAAAAACAAGCAGAATGACGATGGATATTGCATTCCTCATGGATAAGGTGATCATGGATTTTATAGAAAAGCGGCGATACCCCCCCGAAGTCTTCAGCTTCGATGAATCACCGCCGTTGTCAACCTTGCGTTTCAATATATTGCCTCACAGTATCAATTGAAGCATCAGGGATTGTTGACTGCTTTGTAATAGGCTCCCATGGCACAAGCCCTGCAGAGGACCTGATCGTTTTTCATCACCTCCCGCTTGTCCAGGATGATTTGTCCGCATTTCTGGCAGACGGCTTTGAACTTCGGCAGACCCGGCATGTCACAAGCTTTCACATCCACCTGCACCTGGTCTATGGAAAACAGATCATCTGTATCCATCTGCCTGTACACCTCAATCTCAATCTGTTCGGTTTCTTCTGGGTCCGCTCCCGGAGGAATTTTTTTTGCGGCGAAAGCTCTGGCACTTTTTTTGACTTCAAGCCTGAAGGCTTTTCCTGTTTCTATGTTTACAAAGGAGGCTGCGATGATGCCATAGTCCATAAATATTAGGGTCCGCCGGCCCAGACTGGTACCGGTGACATAAGCGATGGCATCAGCTGGACACCGGTTTATTTCTACAAAAACGATGAGTTTTTGGATATCGGGCATTTCACCGGGGTTTTCAATACCAATGCGCCTGCATCCTTCCATGGCCATACGCACCCCAAGTACCTGACCCATGCTCAACTGTCCATGGGCTGCGGCGGATTCCTTCAGCAGAGTTTCAAAGGCTTTCATTGTTTTTTCCTTATCCTTTTATTTTGTTGTTATTTTGATAATTTTTTTTTATATCTCATTTTCCTGAAATTATATACAGCATGATTATCCAGTGTTATCATAAGTTAAGAAAAATCGGCATGAACTTAAGTGATCATGTCAGTCGGTATTTAAAAAAATCTGGTCAAAAATCTGGTCATCTGCTCTGATACAGCGATGTTTCAATTCCTGATATTTTTCAAGCAGTTTTATGCCTTCCTCGTTTAATTGGGTGCCGCTTTTTTTGTCCGCCGTTACCACCTTTCTGCCGTAATTTTTTTCCGTGGCTTTAATCTTGCTCCATACGGTTTTATAGGCCATTTTTAATTCCCTGGCCGTCTGATTGATGGAGCCGGTGCGCTGAATCGATTTAAAAATTGCCATACGACCCGATCCCATGATGATATCACCATTATCATTTAAAAGCAGCTGCATGGACCTGAATTTCATATACTTCTCTTATATTGTTTTTATAAAGGAATCAAGCCCTTGACACCGTTACAAAATGTTCCTGAAAGGCAATTGCCCCGCCAGCCTTGTCCCAGATGTCCAGGCCGCCGGCCATGAAACGGTTGTCTGCAAGCCCTTTGTTAAAGGCTCTGGATTCTGGAGGAAGACGGTGACCAAAGCCGTGCAGTACAAATACCGCCTCAGGATGAATGGTGTTGGTGACATTTGACACAATGGTTTCCGAATATCCATTCTGGGACACTTCCACCTCGTCGCCATCTTTAATCCCGGGTTTTTCAGCTTTATCCGTATTGATCCACAATTGGTTTTCAGACATCTGCTCTGCCAGCATGGGGTTGTTCAAGGTATGGCCCTGGGTATGCAGGGCGCACCTGCCGAAGGTGAGCCTGAACTCACCCTTTTTCGGAGATTTTGGGGAGTGATAGGGGGCCAGAGAAACAATTCCGTTTTTTTCTAATTTCCCGGATACCATTTCAATCTTTTTACTGGGGGTTTTAAAACTATAGTCATTGAAATCCAGATAAACCGGTTTGTCCGTTAATTCCACCATGCCGGTGGCATTAAAGTCTTCAATGGTGACCCCTGTATTTCTTAATTGAAAATTCCAGATATCTTCAATTCTGTCAAACACCAGGTCCGGCAGATCCATGCGTCTGGCCAGGCCTGAAATGATTTCCCAGTCCGCACGGGTATCATAGCGCGGTTCAACTGCTTTTTTCCGCAGGAAAAAATAAGGCTTTAAATAATTTTTGGTGGCAATGATGCTGTCCCGTTCCAGATAGGGAGACAGGGGCAGAACCACATCAGAGTGCCATGCCGTGTCAGACCAGCTGAAGGTGACTGATACCAGCAGATCCAGGTTATCCCATTTTTTCTTCAGCCGTTCGGGTTCCGGATATCCCATGAGCGGATCATGGCGGTAGGCAATATAGGCTTTAACCGGATAGGGATCTTCAGTTTCCATGGCTTCATACATGAGATGGGCCAGGCCCGGTCCTTCCTCAAAGTGTTTATACTTCCATCCCACACCGTCGGCTCTTTTTTCATCAGGTTTGGGATACAGGTCCATGAATTTTTTCAACCCCTTGCGGCCCACATCACCTGGTTTGCTGACAAAGGGAAGTCCGCCTTTTGCGCCGTAGGAGCCCAGCAGTGCATTGATAATATAAATGGATCGGCAAATATAAAAGGAATCTGTATACCGTGAGGCCATCCATCCGGGATGCCAGATGACAGCAGGGGCTGCGTCTGCAAATTCTTTTACAAAACTGCGCAGCCGGTCGGCTGAAATACCGGTTTCATTTTCAGCCCATTCAGGTGTGTACCGGGCTGTAAAATCAGCCAGTTCCTGGAATCCTTCAATATAGTGGTCTTTAAATTTTTTGTCATAAAACCTCTTATTAATAATCTCATGAATGACTGCCAGATTAAAGGCATAATCCGTCCCAGGCCTGATTTTCATGAAATTGTGGGCTTTGGACGCTGAGACATTGGCACGGATATCAATGACACTGAGCCTGCACCCTTTTTCCAGGGCGTCCATAAGATCATTGACTTCCTGAACATTTACAGCTTCTAAAATATTGCGGAATTGAAGCACCACATGCCGGCTGTCCTTTAAATCATATTCCACTGCCTTGCGGCCCTTTCCTGTCAGAGAAAGGGCTGCGTGCTGGACATTTCTGGCACAGGAAGAATCATGGTTGTTGTAATTGGGGGTGCCGATTCCCCGTAAAAACGCCCGTCGGTAATCCCTGAACGGTCCACCCCGGTCAGACAGGGCAATGGCACGGGCCCCATGGGTGTCTCTGATCTGATTCACCTGATCAGCCACATAATCAAATGCCTCCTCCCAGCTCACTTTACGCCATTGGCCGTCCCCTCTTTTTCCCTGACGGATAAGGGGGGTCTGGGGTCTTTCACTGTCATAAATCAGTCCTGTACCGGCTGCCTCTCTGGGGCATACAGCCTCCTTCATGGCAGGCACATGGGGATTTCCCTGAATAAAAACCACTTTTCCGCTACGGACATTTACCTTTATGGGGCATCGCACAGTGCACATCCCGCATATACTGTATACCCAGTGATCAGTCATTCCTTTTTTCTCCTGGTGCATTTGTTTTTTTTGTTTCTGGCCTTGAATTTCAGGCAACAGGTGATATACCTGACAATCAGGTTTGCCTCCTGTCCGGCATAAAAACCTGATTGTCCGTTGAAAACGATTTGTTTGACTTTACCAGCGCTTTTCTGTTATGTCAACACAGACATAAACAAGTCCTTTTTTTATATAAAGCCATCAGCCGTAAGCCATCAGTACTCAGCTCACAGCTTTTATTTTTCGTTGTGATGCTGCGCATCATGTGGGTTATAAGAAAATAGAAACAAGGCGTAGAAGCGGTCAGTGGAAAAAATCTCTCAGGGGCGCCAGGTGTGTCAGATAATTGATCAGCAGCTGGTTTTTTTCAAAATTCATCTTCTCCTTTTTGATAAAAATATTAAATTCATCTGCCAAAGGGGTGATGTGGGGGAAGGGGTCCAATAGCTGTTTGTTTTCCAGTTCGTCCATAACAGTATATTTGGGAACAAACCCAATGCCAAGACCTGAAATGGCCCCGTTGATTATTCCCCGGATGTGGTTGATCTGCATTACCTTTTTTAAACAGGGCTGTTTATGGGCCGGAACAGCACAAATGAAATTGTGCCACCAGTCAAGATCCTTGTCAAGGGACAGAATGCAGATCTGGTTGAGGTCTTTCAGGTTGAGGTCTTTCAGGGACGAGATGCCGTTTTCTTTGATAAACTCAGGGGAGGCAATGGTGATATATTGCTCCCTGAACAGATATATTTTTTCAAGGTTTTTTTCCGTATGGGGTTTACAGTCCACAATAAGGTCCACCCCATCTTGAAGCAGTGGGGATTTCAGATGATGGGAGAATAGAAAATCAAGGTGGAAATCCGGGTATAAATCCAGAAATGGTTTAATATGATTGATTAGAATCGTCGTCCCGAATTCTACAGTACTTCCCATACGAATGGTGAATTGTTGTTTTTCTTTGAAGGCTGCAATCTCATGGTCTGTTTTTTCCAGTTCATAAAAGATTTTTTCACAGGATCGAAACAGGATTTTTCCGGCCTGGGTAAGATTCAGGGTTCTTTTTTGTCTGTCAATCAAGGGGATGTCCAGGGAAGATTCCAGTTTTTTGACGGCATGACTTACCGCACTCTGGGTAACAAACATATATTCCGCTGTTCTGGTGAAGTTCTTTATTTTTCCAAGTATGAAAAAAGTTTTTAAATGGTAGAGATCCATGCGACCCTCAATAAGGTATATTATGGACTATTATGAGAATTATTCATAATTGATATAAATATTATTAATTTTACTTTATCATATTATTTTTTATAATACCAGCAGGTTTTGATTTTATAATTTCTGTGGATTCTGGTCAGGCATCCCTTCAGCAATGCCCTGCAGGTGTATGTGCACCGGCAGATCATCCCGTCAGCAAGGGAGATGATCCCTTCACCGCCGGGCAGCCCGGAACGGGAAATGCTTATAGCCGAACTTAACAGGCAGTTAAATGAGGTCAGGGATATTCCCCTGATCATTAACGGAAAAGAGATCAGGACCGCTGATCAGAAACAGGTCACCTGTCCCCACGACCATAAAAAGGTTCTGGCAGAGTTTTCCAATGCAGGCAGACCTGAAGTTGAGGCGGCCATAGCTGCAGCACTGAATGCCAGCAAACAATGGGAAGAGATCCCCTGGCAGGAAAGGGCTTCGGTTTTTCTGAAAGCCGCAGATCTGATTTCCCAGAAATACAGGTATGTGATTAACGCGGCCACCATGCTGGGACAGTCCAAAAATTCATTTCAGGCTGAAATTGACGCTACCTGCGAACTGGTTGATTTTTACCGCTTTAATGCCAGGTATATGGAAGAAATTTACAAAAACCAACCGGCATCTGACAGGGGCATATGGAACCGCGTGGAATACCGGCCCCTGGAAGGTTTTGTTTTTGCCCTGACCCCGTTCAATTTTACCGCCATTGTCGGTAACCTCGGCGGAGCACCGGCGCTCATGGGCAATACCGTTGTGTGGAAACCGGCGTCTACTGCGGTTTTGTCCGGATATTATATTATGAAGATTCTGCAGGAAACAGGGCTGCCCGACGGGGTGATCAATTTTATCCCGGGTAAGGGATCTGTGGTGGGAGAGTCTGTTTTAAACCATAAAGATCGTGCCGGTATTCATTTTACAGGCTCCACAAAGGTATTTAAGACTTTGTGGAAAACTGTGGGCAAAAATATTGATATCTACAGATCCTATCCCAGGGTGGTGGGTGAAACCGGTGGAAAGGGTTTTATTAGTCTCCTTTAACTCGATCATCAAGTTTTTTTGAATACCGCCGCCCCCAGCAGTTGCCTGTCAGGAACGAGAACGACGGAGGACTTTTTCCCTGCCAGGCTAAAAATCAAGAACTGCGGCCACTGGTCCTCAAACAGCTTGATTTTCTTAACGCCTGGCAGGGAAAAAGTCTGATCTCCTTTGGTTCTCAATGTTCCTGACAGGCAACCGCTGGAGGCTCTTAATCGGCCCTTTCATAAAAACTTGATAACCGAGTTTAAGGTTAAAACCCCCGCCTTTTAGGCGGGTAGCTTTAGCTATGATCTTTGCGTGCTCGTGCTCGTGCTCGTGCTCGTGAACGTAAACGTGTTCGTTAACGTGGTTGACATAATTTTGTAAGCATTGAGACTATACGGATAAGTAAGGCTTTGCCTTGCTTAAAGGATTGTATATCAT
>JAYEJJ010000282.1:0-8972 GCA_034660495.1 Thermodesulfobacteriota bacterium
GTGTGGAGTACCTTGGGATGACTATATATTCCAATGTAACGTAGTCAGTTAAGACTTAGGCTAATCAACCGGGCTTACAAGTTACCTTGCAAGCCCCTCGGTCTTTAGCCGAGGGGTTGTTGACATCATCGATCATGGTGTCAACCGCAGCGGTTGAGATTATTTCACATTCACAAAGGAGCCTGTCTTTTTTATCCTTATGTATCCAGCGTCTGGATGCAAATCCCGGTTTTGTCCATTTTTTGGCATTTGCGGCGGGAAGCGGTGTGCCGGCCGTGGAACAGGGGGTGGTGTTTCCCATTTTTCGGCATACAAGATCCGCTGTTTTTTCGGCCATGAGCCGGAAGGTTGTAAGCTTGCCCCCTGTTATGGTGGTAAAATTTTCAAGGTGCTCTTTTTTGTGGTCAATCAGGGAAAACCCCCGGCTGAGGCCCCTGTCGTCTTTTTTTTCTGCGGCGGTGCAGACAAGGGGCCTGACCCCTGAATATGCCCTTATGAACCTTGTTTTTTTCAGTACAGGAATCATTTGCGCGCCCTGGTCCAAAATAATATCAACCTCTTTTACGCTGGGGTGGATGTTATCGGGGTCATGGATTTGCGTGGCAGTTGTGCCGAGAATTGAAATGGTGCCGCCGGGAACAAGGATGTCTCCGTCAGAAGGGGGTCTTAGGCGGTTAACAACCCCATTGGTGATCCTTGACTGGGTGACAAGCAGGGTTCCCTTGGAATAACGGAGATTTACCTGTGCCCCTGCCATGGCTGCCACCTGCCCTGCCCAGGCACCGGATGCGTTGACAATTTCTCGGGGTGAAAGAAAAAAAAGGCGGCCGGTAAGGGTGTTTTTAAGCCAGACCCGGGTAATGCGGGATGCGTTTTTTTCCATGCCCACAACTTCAGTATGGCAGAGAATTCTGGCGCCAAGGGTTTCTGCGTGGGCCATGTTTTCCAGAGACAGCATAAACGGGTCAATGGCAGCATCGTCAACCCTGAAGGCCGCAATGGTTTTCCTGGTCAGTGCCGGCTCCATTTCAGCGGCCTGCTCAAGGGGGACAGGCTGGCAATTGATCTGACTTTCTGCACACAAAAAGGGAAAATCAGCCGTATAATTTTCATCATCTCCCTGGACTGCAATAAAAAGACCGCCGCAGGGGTCAATACACAGGGACGCTGTCTTTTTTAGAATTTCCTTTTCTTTTCTGCAGGCTGCGGCACTTTCCCTGTCATTGGACACATATCTGGCCCCGCTGTGCAGAAGACCGTGGTTGCTCCCGGATGCACCGGCATTGATATCTGATTTTTCCAGGACAAGGGCAGTAATGCCCCTGAGGGCAAAATCCCTGGCAAGCCCTGTGCCTGTAGCGCCACCGCCGATGATCAGCACATCTGTTTCCATGTCTCCCCTTTTACAAATTTTCCTGAACTGGATTATCAGGTTTTTAAGGAAGGATCGATTAAGAGCCCCCCAAAGGTTACCTGTCAGGAACATTGAGAACCAAAGGTGATCAGACTTTTTCCCTGTAAGGTAACCGTTGGGGGCGGTGCTGTTCAAAAAACCTGATGATCGAGTTGAAGTGACCTGTCTGGTCTGGGCGCGCCCAGGGGTGTATTTTCAAATAGCCCGTCCGGGGGCTGTCCGGTTGAATGCCGGAGAGCATCTGGTAAGAGCGCTTTCTAATCCAGCAATACCTTCCTGAGCTATTCTACCATAAATTCGATCTCGCTGTCATCTATTATTAGAGGGGGAGAAATTCTGATGGTATGCCCGTGGCTGTCATTGGTTACCATGCCGTGGCTGAGAAGTTTTCGGCACAATGCCATGGCATTTTTTTCCTTTATTTCAATACCGATGAAAAGACCTTTTCCCCTGACCTCCTTGACATGGGGAGATCTGTCTGCCAGGTCCTGGAGTTTCTGCATCAGGATGTTTCCCTTTGCAGCTGATTTTTCTGCCAGCTTTTCATCCCTGAGTACCTTTAGTGCAGCTGTCCCTGCCACACAGGCAAGGGGATATCCCCCAAAGGTGGAGCCGTCAGAGCCTTTGCTGAAAACCATGTCCATTATGTCCCTGTGGGTGATAAAGGCTGACAAAGGAATGATGCCGCCGGACAGGGCCTTGCCCAGTATCACACCGTCAGGAACAATGTTTTCATGCTCAAAGCAGAAGTCTTTTCCAGTCCGGCCCAGGCCCACCTGTATCTCATCGCAGACCAGGAGGAGATCGTTGTCATCGGCCAGTTTTCTAAGCCCTTTTAAAAATCCCTCCGGGGGAACATTCATGCCGCCTTCGCCCTGCAGAGGTTCCACAAGGATCCCGCAGGTGTTTTTATTGATGGCTTTTTTTACGGCAAAAATATCACCAAAGGGGACAGAAACAAAGCCGGGTGTCAGAGGGCCGAACCCCTGACGGTATTTTTCAGCGCTTGAAAAAGCGACAACACAAAGGGTTCTGCCGTGAAAATTGTTGTTGAATACAATGATCTCCTGTTTTCCATCGGGAATTCCCTTTTGCCTGTATCCGTAGTACCGCATGGTTTTTATGGCAGTTTCAACGGATTCAACCCCGCCGTTTTTAAGCAGAACCTTATTGCCCTTATTTTTGAAACGCGGTCCCATTTGAGGGGCAAACGCGGCTGCCTTTGAAAGGAAAACCCCCAGGGGATCGGAATACACCACATTTGAAACCACGGATGCATAATGGTTGTCAAGGGCATGGGTGACTGCTTTTACAATGTCTGGGTGGTTGTGCCCGGGGTTGGCTGCAGAGTAGGCGGCCAGACAGTCCAGGTATTTATTGTTGTTTTCGTCATAAAGCCAGCATCCCTGTGCTTTACGGACAACCAGCCGGATTCTGTCGTAGTGGCGGGCACCGTGGTCCCTGTCAAAATTGTAAATATCATTGTCTGAAATATTGGAGAATCCGCAATATGGTTTTGTTTTTTTTAATGCACTCATTTTATACCTCCTTTTTTTAGAACCGGGCGCCTGCAGACAGGCACCAGGGGGTTTTTTAATTGTCCTTTTTGATGATTTCGTATATATCCTGCTCCTCTTTTGTCAGTTTTTCATTGTCATCATAGGTTTTCTGAAGGAAACAATGATAGAAATCATGGCGGAGGCTGTCACGGCTGGCCGTTACAAACCATTTGTTTCTGGTCCAGTTGATGGGAGAGGTGTCTTCATTGCCCGGTTCAAATATACCGGTGAGCGCTTCCTTTCGATCACAGATTACATCAAAGGAGCGTCCTCCAATGGTTTTAAGAAGGGTGTCCTGTTCGGGATGGTTCACCTGAACACGGAACCGTTTGGGGATATTGCCCATGGCAATGTAGCGGATATTTACATTTTTTCTTTCAGCTGTTTTTAAATGGGTTTTCAGATGGTCATCTGCCTGGGGAAAGAGCCGGACATAGATTTCTTTTTCTGCGTGTTTTATCATTTCAACGGCTTTTTCCATGACCCCGTCATATCCGGTCAGGGTCCATATGAATTCAAGGTTTGTTTTTTGAAACACTTCAGCCACTTCTTTTTTAAAGGCCCTTATGTCTGCGTTAAAACGGGCTGTTATTCGTTTGATCAGTTCATCTGCAGGAAGGGGGGCGTAGAACCCCTGCTTGACTTCAACCACATAGCCCTTTGCCACAAGTCCCTTTAACACATCGTAAACCCGGGATCTTGCCACTTTGGAATTTTTGCTGACCTGTGAGCCGTTTACAGGGTGATCCCGGATCAGAGCCATGTAGCAGCTTGCCTCGTATTGTGTAAACCCCAGATTCTGCAGGCTGGATTGATTCTTCATTATTGTCTCCCAAAAAAAGTTGCTACTCTAATAACAACATATATGAGGGGTGAAAAATGTCAATACATATTTTGATTATTAAGACCAAGCCCCAAAGCGCTTTTTGTATTTGTGGGTTGACTTGCTTTTTTCTTCAGGTTACAAGTAGGAGTTGAAAAAAAATAAAAAATGACCAGTGAGGGCGGATGGTAGAAGAGAAAAAGATAAATCGTATTTATAGAAAAAAGGTTTTGGAAACAGCCCGGTTTATTCAGAAGAACAGCTCTGTATCACCGGTTGTCGGCTTTCTTACCGGCACGGGTCTGGGCGCCAGTATTGATGCCATGGAGGTGAAGGACGGGTTTGATTATTCGGAAATTCCCAACTTTCCCGTGTCAACGGTGGAAGGACACAGAGGAAAGCTGCTGTGCGGGTCTCTGGCAGGTGTGGAAATCATGGCCATGCAGGGTAGGTTTCATCTTTACGAGGGGTATTCCCCAAGGGATGTGACTTTTCCCGTAAGGGTGATGCAGGAGCTTGGAATCAAATATTTTGTTGTGAGCAACGCATCCGGTGGGCTTAATTTTAATTTTTTTCCCGGTGATATCATGATCATCCATGATCATATCAATCTGACCGGGCAGACACCTCTTACCGGTGCCAATGAAACCTTCTGGGGGCTTCGGTTTCCAGATATGAGCGGGGTATATGACAGAAGTCTCTCCCTGACGGCAGAAAAGGCCGTACTGAAAAGAGGCCTTCCTCTGCGTACAGGGGTGTATGCCGGTCTTTGCGGGCCATCCCTGGAAACACCGGCTGAGACCCGGTATCTTAAAACCATTGGCGCTGATGCGGTGGGGTTTTCTACAATTATGGAAGCCATTGCCGGGGTTCACGGGGGAATGAAAATTCTGGGGCTTGCCATTATTACAAATATTAATGATCCAGATGCGCCCCAGAAGGCTACGGTGGAGGAAATTATTCATTATGCTGAAAAGGCAGCCGTTAATGTCGGCCTTATTCTTGAGGATGTTGTCGGCAGTCTGTTTCCTCAGGCCTCTTGTGAAAAGGGATGTTCTTCATGAGTGAAGTGATTCTGATAAATATCACAGGGAAGGACAGAAAAGGGCTTGATGCGCAGTTTACCGGGATTCTTGGCCAGTATAACGCCAATGTCCTGGATATTGGTCAGGCAGTGATCCATGAGCACATTTCCCTTGGTATTCTGGTTGAAATCCCCAAGGAACATGATTTTGCTGATATTTTTAAGGATATGCTGTTTTCAAGTCACAACATGGGGCTTTCCATTGATTTCAAACCGATCAATCAGGAAAGGTACGAGAACTGGGCAAAGGCAATGGCCAGCGAAAAGCGGATTATTACATTGCTTGGAAAAAAGCTGACGGCGCTTCAGATTTCCAGGGTAACCTCTGTTATTGCTGACAACAACCTTAACATAGACAGTATTAACCGGCTTACCGGCCGTGTGTCCCTTAAACATTCCCATAAAAATCCCAGGGCAAGTATTCAACTGGCTGTGACGGGCCGGCCCCTTGACTTTGTCGGCATGCGGGGCAGGTTTATGGAGATTTCCAGGGAGTCAGGTATTGATATTTCCTTTCATGTGGATAATATATACAGTAAGAATAGAAAACTCGTTGTCTTTGACATGGATTCCACCCTTATTCAGGCGGAAGTGATTGATGAGCTGGCCAAACTGGCCGGGGTGGAGAAAAAAGTGGCTGCCATCACAGAATCTGCCATGCAGGGTGAAATTGATTTCAAGGAGAGTTTTATCCGGCGGGTTGCCCTTTTAAAGGGACTTGAAACCAACAAGCTGGAAGAATTAACCCGGAATCTGCCCCTTTCAGAAGGTGCCGGTCTGGTGACAAGAACCCTTAAAGGGCTTGGGTTTAAGCTGGGCATTCTTTCGGGGGGGTTTACCTTTGTGGGAGAATATTTAAAGGAAAAGCTGGGGTTTGATTATGTGTATGCCAATACCCTTGATGTAAAAGATGGAAAGGTGACAGGAAAGGTTGTGGGTGATATCATTGACGGTGATAAAAAAGCCTTTCTGTTAAGGGAAATTGCTGAAAAAGAAGAGATCTCCATTGAACAGACCATTGCTGTGGGAGACGGGGCCAATGATCTGCCCATGATAAGCACGGCAGGCCTGGGTGTGGCCTTTCACGCAAAGCCCATTGTGATGGAAAAAGCAGATAATACCATTTCCTGTGTCGGGCTTGACGGGCTGCTCTATCTTATGGGTCTGTGTGACCGGGAGATTATCCATGAGGTCAATGGAAACTGATTCAAATTCCTGTTTGTCAACCCGGGGCTGCCGGTAAAGTTGACAAAGCTGGGAAAATGAGAACAATGAAACCATCAGTAAAGAAAATTCTCTGGCAGATTCCCGCCCTGGTTTTGCTTTCCATTATAACAGGGCTTTCTGTCAATCACTTGCGCCCGCAAAGCCTGGCCCTGATGGGAGACTGGTCTGCTGATGCCAGGCTTGCATCAGATTCAGAGGATATCCTCCTTGTGTCTCCTGAAAAGGCAGAGCAGTTCTTTGTAAACAACAAGGCTGTTTTTCTGGATGCCCGTTCCAGGGAAGAGTTTGAAAAAGGGCATATCAAGGATGCCCTGAATCTTCCCTGGTATCATGTTGAAGAAAATTTCATGGATGTGGTTCAGCAGATTCCACCGGATGTGACCCTGATCACCTATTGTGACGGCGAAGCATGTCATCTGAGCCATGAACTGGCAAGATTTTTAAAAAGTGCGGGGTTTCAGGATGTCAGGGTGCTGTTAAACGGCTGGACAGTCTGGGTGGAAAACAGTTTTCCCTGTGACAGGGAAACCGTATGAAATTTTTTAAAATTGATCATTCTAAGGTGCAAGTTGAAATAAGTTGTGCATATTGTGCCGAATTTTTATTTGTTTTCAAGGCGGGACAAGGTGCGCATAACGAGCTATGTAAACCTTGTCACATCGAAGAAAACAGATAAAAAGGATAGCAAGATGTATAAGTTATTTTCACTTGCTGCCTAAGTTCAGAACTCCTGACCTCAGCTAATTTTGAATGCATAATCATTTTCTATATATAGTATTTTTTTTTAAAAACAAAGACAATAAGCACAATATATGGTATTTGTCTGGTTTTTTTATGCATTTAAAATTACGATCCTAAATTTGAATATTTTCAGTTAAAACAATATATTAGGTTTGTGGTGTCAGGAGCTCTGAAGTTAAAACAGGTTTGAAACAATATGAGGCTATCCAATTTATTGAAATATTCTGTTTTCTGGAGAATGGTACGTATCTGGCTGGGAATTGTGTTTATTTATGCGGGGTATGATAAAATTTTTCATCCCAAAGATTTTGCTCAGGCGGTTTACAACTACCAGCTGCTCCCGGACAGCTTGATCAATATAACCGCAGTTGTTCTGCCCTGGTTTGAAATAGTTCTGGGTCTTTTCATGGTGACAGGTTTCTGGCTGGAGGGCTGTGCCGTTGCCGGCTCAGCCCTGCTGTTTGTTTTTTTAAGTGCCATGGGGGTTAACATGGCCAGGGGCCTGAATATTCATTGCGGATGCTTTTCTGTCACTGCAGAAAGCGCCATGGATATCTGGACCCTGTTAAGGGATTCTATTCTGCTGCTGATTTCCGTTTTTTTAACCGCTTCTGTTTTGAGAAGAAATGAGGGATCTTCCAAAAAATAATCCACGCATCCTGCCTGCCTTTTTGCCCGTCTTCTGCGTTGTGCCAATGGGACATAATGAGTAGATCGGTCAAAGTTTCTATGCGCCGTTATTTTCTTTAAAACTTTTAATCATCATTTCCCCCAGTTCTGTTGCCCGGTTTGAAGCTGCCTGCACTGCATTTATCATGGTGGTTCTCAGCCCCCCTTCTTCAAGGGTGTGAATGCCGGCAATGGCTGTTCCTCCAGGTGAGGTAACCCTGTCCTTAAGGGAGCCGGGATGTTCTTTGGTTTCCATGAGGAGTTTGGCTGCCCCCATAACTGTCTGGGTGGAGAGGAACAAAGAGTCTTTTCTGGAAAGCCCCATTTTAACCCCGGCATCAGCCATGGCATCAATGATAAGAAAAATATAGGCAGGGCCGCTTCCGCTCAGCCCGGTAAAGGCGTCCATGAGAATGTTTTCCTGGATGAAAACGGTTTTGCCGATTGAATCAAAAATTGCTTTGGCCAGATCAATGTCTCCGTCCTTAACATGGGCGCCTGCGGCAATGGCTGTGGCGCTTTCCCTTACAAAGGCACAGATATTGGGCATCACCCGGATCAGGCGGAGCTCCTTGTTTAATCCGGCAGATATGGCAGCCAGGGGAACCCCTGCTGCAATGGAGATAACAAGCTTTGACATGTCAAGGGCATGGGCGGTTTCCTTGAGAACTGATGATAGAATCTGAGGTTTTGTTGCATATACAATAATATCTGAGTATTCAACCACATCTACGTTTTTGGTGGTTGTCTCTATGTTGTATTTTTCTTTTATATTGTCCAGCTGTTCCTGGCTTATATCAGAACAGATAATGTTTTCAGGTTTTGCTGCTTTTGACAAAACAATACCACTGATGAGCGCTTCACCCATGTTTCCGCTTCCAATAAATCCGATTTTTTGCTGCTGAAGCATTATACCGACTCCTTTTAAGTGTTATGAAACCAGAGGTTATAAGCCGTTGGTACCGGCTTGACTTTTGAATTTAAAACTTATAGGAATATTGAAAGACTTGCAAGGATGAAAAGAGTTTTTTAATATGTCCCATTGGCGCAACGCAGAAGACGGGCAAAAAGACAGGCAGGATGCGTGGATTATTTTTTGGAAGATCCCTTATTGCTTGTGATATCAATTGACTCAACAACCACCGTCTAAAGACGGTGGGTTGAAATTAAGGACTGAAAGTCCGGATACGGGTCCAAGACCCGTCCTATACGTACTCGTGCTCGTGCTCGTGCTCGTAAACGGAGTAATAATTCATAATGTCAGATCATGAAAAGATAGATGTTTATAAAGTCTCCATTGAATTCATGGCTATTGCGATCAAAATAGCTGATACTCGATGATCAAGTTTTTTCCCAGCCCTTGTAAATACTGGGGTATCAATGATGTGATTTTACAAGATTTTTTTGTCAAAAAACCCTAACCTATTGATATTATTTGTTTTAAAAAACAGTGCC
>JAYEJJ010000283.1:0-8851 GCA_034660495.1 Thermodesulfobacteriota bacterium
GGACCGCAGGCCGCAGTTTCTTGATTTTTAGCCTGGCAGGGAAAAAGTCCTCCGTCGTTCTCGTTCCTGACAGGCAACCGCTGGGGGCGGTGGTATTCAAAAAACTTGAAGATCGAGTATAAAAATCTATTTTTTCATGATCTAAGGGAGTTACAAACAATAATAATACCCGTTTATCGTTAAAAGTGCGGAAGATTACTGAATATCGAACCTGCATACGGGTAATTTATATTCTTGTAGCTCCCTAACATTATAATTATTACTCCGTTTACGTTTACGAGCACGAGCACGAGCACGTATAGGACGGGTCTTGGACCCGTATCCGGACTTTCAGTCCTTAATTTCAACCCACCGTCTTTAGACGGTGGTTGTTGAGTTTAACATTAATTATGCTTTACAACCAGCGTCTGTTCTTGTTTCCAGACTGCTCTTTACCCGGCACCAGTAGGGATACAACCTGTTGTATCCCTACTGGTGCCGGCACATATTTATAAATCCTGCTTCAGGACCAGGAAATACAATTTTCCCGGATGATTCATCTGACCTGCGGCAAATTCAGCGTATTCTCCGCTGCCGTAAAAGAAATCCGCCCTTCCCGGGCCCTTTATGGCGCCGCCTGTGTCCTGATTCAGTACAAAACCCGAGTATTTTTGCCATTTGTCCCGGTCTGTGTCTTTTGTATTATGGGGAATAAAGGTATGGATAAAACACAGGGCGCCTTTTGGGAAAAGGGCAGTGTCCGTTGCAATGGATCGCCTGGGCGTCACCTTGACACCCAGGCAGCCTAAGGGTCCGTTGGGCTGTTCTTTGAAAAATACAAAGCTTGGGTTGTAGTTGAATATGGATTCCACCTCTTCAGGATGGAGTTTAAGCCATGCCCTTATGGACTGCATGGACATTTTTTCCCTTGGAATCTTCTGGTTTTCAATGAGATATTTTCCAATGGATCTGTATGCATGACCATTTTTCTTATGGTAGTGTACCCTTAAAATGCCGCCCTGCTTTAAATTGACCCGGCCTGAGCCCTGGATTTCAAGGAAGAACCGGTCAATCCTGCTTTTCAAAAAAACAAGGGGGGCAGCCCTTTTGTGAAAATCTTCAATGGCGTTGATTTCCTTTCTTGAATAATAGGGCACCACCCGGTTCTGTCTGTCTATACGGGCCATGCGCAGGGGCTCGCTGCTGAATTTTTCAGAAAAAGCAGCCAGATCCAGGGTTAAAAGATCATCTGGCGCCGTATAAAGGGGATATGGATATTCATCGTTTTGAACCAGGCTGCCCTCAAGGGAGGGTTCGTAGTATCCTGTAAACAGGACCCTGGTGCTGCCGTTGCTGCCTGTGGACTGGTATACGGCATAATTTTTTTGTATAAATGCATTGATCTGTTTTTTATCCGGGTTTTTTTCAATAAATTCATTGAATGTTTCCAGGGAGGCCTTTATCCGGGCGTTTGTTATTCTGTCTCTGCCGAAAAAAAATTCTCTTGTGCCGGGGAGTTTTGAAAAATAGACAAGGCTTTGATTTATGGATGCTGTCAGGGTCTTTTTATCCCTTGTATCACTGAAATCAGGATAATGTGACAGGGGCAGCCGGGTCAGGGCGGTTTCCCGGATCACAGGCTTTTCCTCTTTTTCCGGTGCACATCCTGAAAAACAAAGAAACACAAGTCCTGTTACCATAAAAAGGCATATTGTTTTATAATGTCTTATTTTTTCATAATATCTGATGGGTTTGATTGTCGCTGGGTGAAAAAAATCTGTATTGGCCATGGGGTCTGATTTAATTCCTTTTGCCGGACACCTCATGGCTGTCCGGTCTGGTGTCTTTTTTGAGGGGGTTCTGGCTGCCCGGTTTGCTGTCCTGTCCGGGGGGTTCTTTGTTTTCTTCTGTGGGGTCATCCTGAAATTGACCTGTTTGCCTGATGCTTGCCAGGACAGGTTCCATAGTAGATTTTGAAGCCCCGTTGGCTTCTGATATGCCAAGGGAGGTAAATTTTCTGGCGGATACCATTACTCTTTTTTCAAGGGAGCCAATGGTTTTGTTATAGGTGGATGCGGTTCGTTCAATATCCCGGCCCAGCCTGTTCATCAGGTCAGACATGGCATTGAGCCGCCGGTAGAGTTCTGTGCCGAGACGGCTGATCTCTTTTGCATTTTCAGCACTTTTTTCCTGGCTCCAGCCAAAGGAAACCGCTTTTAAAAGTGAGATCAGGGTGGTTGGGGTGGTCAGCACAATCCCCTTGTCAATGGCAGATTCTATAAGATCAGGATAAACGGCAAGGGCCGCGCTGAAATAGTTTTCACCGGGAATAAACAAAACCACAAATTCAGGACAGGGTGAAAACTGCTGCCAGTATTTTTTACTGGAAAGGCTGTTGACATGATTTTTGACCTGACGGGCGTGGTGTTTCAGATATTTCTGTTTTTCCTCTCTATTCTCGGCTTCCAGGGCATCTAGGTAGGCGGCAAGGGGAACCTTGGCATCAATGATGATATGTCGCCTGCCCGGCAGATGCACGATCATATCCGGTCTTAAGCTGCCCTTTTGAGATCCGCTGGTGGACGTTTGTTCGGTAAAATCGCACTGATCCGCCATACCAGCAATTTCAGCCACACGCCTGAGGGTCATCTCCCCCCATCGGCCTCTGACATGGGGCTGACGCAGGGCTTTGACAAGCTTCCCGGTTTCTCTGTGAAGATTCTGCTGGGTTTTTGCCATGTCAAACAGCCTGGAAGAAAGGGAACCATAGGCTTTTTCCCTTTCCCGCTCCATTGCCCCCAGCCTGTGTTCATACTTTTCCAGCGCTTCTTTTACAGGGTCCACTTTTTTGAGGATTTCATCCCCTTTGATGTCAAAATCTTTTCTGGCTTCTTTGACGTACCCGGCAAAGAATTTATCGGCAAGGTCGAGAAATTCACTGGTATTGGCCTGGAGCGCCTCCATGGAAATGGATTTAATTTTTTTGGCAAACATGGACACCCAGAGCCGCTGAACCATCAGGCAGACAAGGATTCCCGTACAGAATCCTGCACTGAGAAAACCGACGTTTTCAATTGTCAGTATATCGTTCTGCCACAAAACTGCCGCTTTTCCCCCCGGATTTTGATTTTAAGTAGATATCTGAAATGACCATTGCCCGGTCATAGGATTTGCACATGTCATAGATGGTGAGGGCCGCTGCAGAAACCGCTGTCAAAGCCTCCATTTCAACACCGGTTTGGCCGGCAAGGGAGGCTTCAGCTTCAATTGTTATACAATTGTTTTCCAGGTCCGGTGTAAAATCAACCCTGACATGGGTCAACGGCAGGGGATGGCACATGGGAATCAGGTCTGCTGTTTTTTTGGCAGCCATTACCCCGGCAATTCTGGCAGCTTCCAGAACATTGCCTTTTTTGACACCGGACAAAGTTATTTTTTCAAGTGTTGCTTTTTCCATTTCAATACGGCCTGCAGCAACAGCCTTCCGCCGGGTGATATCCTTGTCTGTTACATCAACCATCCTGACACTGCCGGTTTTGTCAAGATGTGTAAATTCATTCATTTTTTATCTCCTTAGGTTCTCAATGTTCCTGACAGGCAAACGCTGAGGGTGGCGCTCGGCCCTTACATAAAAATTTGATAACCGAGTTTTACTGGTTCATTTGGTTTCTTTAAAAAACTGCTTTTTTGTTGTCACGTCAGACTTTATTCTGTTCAGGGTGTCTGTAAGGGTTTGTATTACATTATCCCGGATATCGCCTGCAACGGCAATCTGCATGATATCATCACCGATGTTCAGTTTCCGGTTGTCAGAAATATCAACCATCACCTCAACAATGCCTTTTTTCTGCTTTTGTTCGGCAATGAGGCGGTTTAAGCGGTCCCGGTCCACACTCACCCGCAGGCCTGTTACCGGCCGGCCTTCCCTGGTGGTTTCCCTGACAACACCGTTATGGCATAGAATCATCCCGACTTTGCCGTAATCCGGATGTGCCTTGATTTTTTTTATCATTTGCTCAATTTTCACTTCAGCCTCCTTTTTATTGGTGTCCTGCCGGTGTTACACTGGCCCATGTCCCTGGCAGAACCTGTTTGCCTTGTCAAGGTCACATGGCGTGTTGATATTAAAAAATGAAATCATTTCAGGGTCAATTTTTTTTATTTCATGGACGGGAATTTTAAGGGTTCTGTTTTTTTTAAATATTTTTTTTATCATAAATATATTTTTATTGAGATTGGTCTGAACAGCAGGCAGGCATTTTTTTGAATACACGGCGCACAGGGGTTCAATGCCGTCACAGGTTTCTGGTATAATAATATCATGGGCCGGTGATATGTGTGAGATAATCTTTTCCACGATTTCGATTTTAAGAAAAGGGGTATCACAGGCAGCTACAAAAATATTGTTTTTCGCCGCATAAAACATACCGGCATGTATGCCGGCCAGAGAGCAGCCACAGGGCAGAATATCCGTTGCCAGAAGGGAATCCTGTTCTGAAAAATCACAGGGGTCATTGGTGACAATAATGATTTCATTGAGCAGGGTGGACAGTTTTTCAATGATGATATCAATGATCATTTTCCCGTTGATTTTGTGAAATGCTTTTTTGATGCCGGGAAGTCTGCTGTTTTTTCCCCCGGCAAGGATGATCCCTGTACAGTCGTATTCCTTTGGCAACAGTTTTTTTTTAGACGGCCTTTCCATATTGTTTTTTTTAAAATCTAAATATTTTTATTCTTTGTTGTGATGCTGTGCATCATGGGTGTTTGTATGCAAGCCATCAGCCGCCAGTACTCAGCTAACAGCTAACAGCTAAAAGCTAACAGCTAAAAGCTAACAGCTTTCATTGTGATGCTGCGTATCATGGGTGTTTATAAGAAACTTGAAACAAGATACAAGAAACAAGACGCGGCAAAATTCAAGTTTCATGGTTTGTTGTGATGTTGTGCATCATGTGGGTTATATAGGATTTAAACTTCAGTGTCTCGGTTTTTTTTAAAAATTGAAAAAATCTTTGTGCTGATTTCCCCGGACAGGTCTTGCCCCTTGGTAAAAAAGATGATAATGGTTTTTATTTAATGTGAAAACTGCCGGTGACAAACGGGTGACTGGGGGAACCGGGTTGTTTTTCAGTGACAGTACAGGGGGAGCCATGAAAAATGAAAAAACAGTTCTCAATGAAGAAGACATAAAAAGAGTGATTACAAGAATGTCCCATGAGATTATTGAGGCCAACAAGGGGGTTGAAAAGATTGCCCTTGTGGGTATTCTTACCCGGGGGGATTCTCTTGCAAAGCGGATTCAGAAAAAAATAGAGGAGATTGAAAAGATTAAAGTGCCTGTGGGAGAGATGGATATTAATTTCTACAGAGATGACTGGACCAGCAGCAATG
Organism: Thermodesulfobacteriota bacterium; assembly: GCA_034660495.1. Lineage (GTDB taxonomy): Bacteria > Desulfobacterota > Desulfobacteria > Desulfobacterales > Desulfobacteraceae > DATFJZ01. The sequence goes on from JAYEJJ010000283.1 coordinate 5,374, forward strand.
CCACCCCCGTTGTCAGGCCTTCAAGAATCCCCTTTTCTGTGGACAAACAGAAGATCATTCTGGTGGATGATGTGCTGTTTACAGGGCGGACCATCCGTGCAGCCATGGATACCATTATGGACTTTGGCAGGCCGTCCTGCATTGAACTGGCCGTTCTTGTGGACAGAGGCCACAGAGAACTTCCCATTCAGGCGGATTACAAAGGCATAACCCTGGATACCTTTCATCAGGAAATGGTGAATGTCTGTTTAAAGGAGAATGACGGAATGGACAAGGTCAGTGTTGAACAGGTGGAACAGGTTAAATTTAATAACAGGTAAACATCAATGAATGCATTATTACATAAAAAAAATCTGCCTGAACATCTCAGGGTCGGTATTGTTTCTGTGTCTACCACGAGAGGGATATCAGAGGATAAAGCCGGTGCATGGATAAAAAAAACAGCTAAAAAAGAGGGGCATGAGGTGGTGGTGCACCATGTGGTTACCGATGAAAAGCAGGCCATACGCGATATGGTTGAGCATGTGGTGTTCAAGGTGCAGCCCCATGTGATTCTCATGTCCGGAGGAACCGGTGTAAGCCCGAGGGATGTGACCATTGAGGCAGTGACCCCGCTTTTTGAAAAGCATCTTACCGCCTTTGGTCCGCTTTTTGCGCAGCTCAGTTATGAAGAAATCGACTCTGCCGCTCTTTTATCAAGAGCCACAGCCGGTATTGTAAACAATGTCATTGTGTTTTCAATGCCTGGCAGCCTTAAAGCCTGTCAGCTTGCCTGCAGGGCCCTGATATTTCCCGAACTGGGTCATCTGGTAAAACACATATCAGAGTCATAACTGCATCTCCATGATCAGGGTTTTGAGTATGGTTTTGGATATTCCTCACACGAGGAAAAAAACGTGATCATCAGGTGCATGGGGTTTAATTGAATTTTTGGCGGCGGTCATTTGACCGGCGCAGCAGTCAAAGGAGAAAATATGGAAGAATTAGAGAAGTTTGTTGATCAGTGGGAAGAGACAGAAAGCCAGACTAAAAAGGCCTTTCAAACGATAATGGAACATCTCATGGCCATGGCCGATGTTACCCTTGAGTTTCACCCCCGGCCCGGGTTGACCTATTCCCTCAGGCCGAGGCATAAGAATCAGAAAGATCGCACTCTTTTTGCCATGGCAGATGTGATTGATGATGATCCAGGCGAGAGATGGCTTTCTGTCTGTTTTTACGGGGATATGATATCTGATCCTGAAGAGATGGGAGATCTGATACCTGAAGGGCTTCTCGGAGATGACGGGCATTGTTTTGACCTTTATGCCTATGATGAGGAAGAAATCAGTTATATCAAGGAAAGGCTTGACGAGGCATATAAAAGCGCGGCACAAAGCTGACAATTTCCTTTTGTTGTCTGTGAAGCTTTGATGTGTTTCTTAATTGCTTTCAAGCCAGGTCAACAGATTCTGCATGGCTGAAACCTCATCCATTGAGGAAAGATATCTTCTGATTTCAATGCTCTTGCTGTACTGGTCCTTATCCAGGAGAAGGTCTTCTTTCCGGGTACCGGACTGGTTTATATTTATGGCAGGCCATATCCGGTGTTCAGCACACTCCCGGCTCAGCATCAGATCCATATTGCCTGTGCCCTTGAATTCCTGGAAAATGATATCGTCCATTCTGGAGCCGGTGTCAATGAGAATGGTGGCAATGATGGTCAATGAGCCGCTGAATTCAAGATTTCTGGCTGCACCGAAAATTTTTCTGGGGATGGTCATGGCATTGGCACCCAGCCCTCCGGTCAGTGTTTTGCCATGACTGTTGATTTCAGAATTAAAGGCGCGGGTCATTCTTGTCAGGGAGTCAATAAAGACAATGGTGTTCTGCCCGGCTTCAGCGCATCTTATGGCGGTGTGAATGGCAAACCGGGTCATTCTCATGTGCTGGTCAATATGCTGATCCGACGAGGAAAACAATACATGGGCACCCGGCAGGTTCCTCTGAAAGTCAGTTACCTCTTCAGGCCGTTCATCCACCAGAAGCACAAACAGGGCGGTTTCCGGGTGATTCTTGAGGATGGACCCAGCCATATGCTTTAAAATTGTGGTTTTTCCCGATTTTGGCGGCGCGCTGATCAACCCCCGCTGGCCCATGCCGATGGGTACGATCATGTCCAGGGCCCTGCCGGTCATGTCCGCTTTGCCCTGGGCAAGAAAAAACCGTTCACAGGGATTGATGCTGGTCTGCTCATGTAAAAACGGAATTTTTTCAAAGGTTTTAAAGGGGATGCCGTTGACGGCCTCAATCCTGGCAAGTCTTAAGTTTTTGTTTTTTGCGGGATTGCCGGCGCCAAACCCCTCAATATAGCTGCCTTCCCTTAATTTTAATCTGTTGATTAAATTGTTGGGAACAAAGGGGTTGTCTGTAAGGGGCTGAAAATTGTTTTCAATGGTGCGTAAAAATCCAAATCCCTTGTCCATTATCTCTAAATAGCCTTTAACAGGTTCCAATAGTCATTCCTTGATCCAAAAAAAATTTGAGTGTTCATTAAGATTGAACTGCACGGTTCAAAGGCATTTGCTCTGTTATGCTGCAAATTTTCTGAAATGTGAAATTTGCCGGGTGCAGTTTTTTTTCATAAAACGAGGGTAAACAAGATTGTGTGGCTTAACGCGGCATATGTATGCAGGGCTAAGGTGAACTGGTTTAAATATACGTAAGAAAACAAGAAAAAACAATATAAAATTTAAACAATCGTTCCTTTTATTCTGGTTTGTTTTATTTTTTCTATAAAGATTCTGGTTAAATCTTTATCCTGCAGATGGATAAACACCTGGTTGTCCCTGGTGATTCCCCTGATATTTCCATCAAAGAGAAACCCGCTCAGCAGGCTTTTGCCGGTTTTTATTCTGTCGCCGGCATCAAGGGGGCAGTGCTTTGTCCACGGCTCAGGTCCTGGGATGGGGATTTTCGTGTCCACGAGAAATTTCATGAAATTAACAATTCTGGACAGTCTCAACAGGGTGATGCTTTCACGTCTGGTGGTTGTATGGGAAATGGGCAGAGCCGTGGACCGCATCATTAAAAACGAGTCCGGAAGCAGATTTTTTTCTCTGCATACCTGGTAGTCAAGGCTTCCAGGAGCCGGATAAAAAATTGACATGCCGGCAAGGGTTGGCATTTCTGCAAGAAAGATCAGATCAGAAAGGGACTCCAGGCTGTCCTGGCCGGGAGCACCGGCAATAATGTATGAGACCGACTGCATATGATGGTGTTCTGCCAGTAAAAGCGCTCTCATAAAGGCCTTTCTGACATCGGGCCGGTTGAATCTTTTCAGCTGGTCTTTGGCGTTGGACCCAAGGGACAAATTTATAGAAAACCGGCAAGAAAACCCCTGAGTCTTTAGCTCAGGGGATGAATTGCCGGACTCGCTAACCCTGAGATTCAATATATTTCCTTACGGCATCAATGGAAGCATTTCCGATTGAGCAAC
>JAYEJJ010000284.1:0-1409 GCA_034660495.1 Thermodesulfobacteriota bacterium
TTAACACTTAACACTTAACACTTAACACTTAACACTTAACACTTAACACTTAACACTTAACACTTAATAACAGCAGCAGATAAAGGTTTTATCCGGTGGCAATAGCAGAGATGTCACACCCGTATCCATCCCGAACACGGAAGTTAAGTTCTCTTGCGCCGATGGTACTGCACAGGCAGCTGTGTGGGAGAGTAGGACGCTGCCGGTTTTCAAAAAAGCCCTGGCTGGACATTTGTCCGGTCGGGGCTTTTTTTTTGGGGGAAGATATTTAACTCGGTTATCAGGTTTTTATGGAAGTACCCATTAAGAGCCCCCAGCGGTTGCCTGTCAGGAACATTGAGAACCAAAGGAGATCAGACTTTTTCCCTGCCAGGCGTTGCGACAATCAAGCTGTTTGAGGACCGCAGGCCGCAGTGCCGCCGATTTTTTAGCCTGGAAGGGAAAAAGTCCTCCGTCGTTCTCTTTCCTGACAGACAACCGTTGGGGGCGGTGCTATTCAAAAAACTTGATGATCGAGTTTAAGCGTCCGGCGACGTCAGTTAGCTTGATATAGGCATTAATCCTGGGAATAAATATATAGCTTGATTCCTGTAATCATGTACGTTACAGTACGCCTATGATAAAAAGTTCTCGTGATTATTGGCTAAGATTTTTTTAATGCTTTTTTTTTAATGCTTATTGAGGAATTTATGGGACCTTAAGAGATTACCCAAGGTCAATTAGCCTCTGCGATTGGGGTGAGCCGTCGAACAGTAAATAAGCTTTGTACTGGAAAATGATCACTCACCGTTGATACTGCATTTCGAATTAGAAGGAGGAATACCGATGAAAGAAAAAACCAAGAAAAACATTTATACTGCATTTATCGGTGAAGCCAAGGCCTATTTTCGACTGCTGGCCTTTGCCGAAAAAGCTGAAGAAGAAGAGCTGCCCCAGGTGGCCATGCTGTTTCGGGCCATTGCCGAGGCGGAACGTATCCATGCCACCCGTCAGCTGGGATTGGTTAAAGACCTCATTGTCAAAGATACGGAGACCAACCTGGAAAAATCCTTTCAGAATGAAAAAACCGTCAGTGAAAATATTTACCCGAATTTTATCAAAGATGCCGAGGAAGAAGGAGAAGCGGCCGCGGCCAAAGTGTTCTCCTTTGCCCGGGACGCGGAAAGCTATCATGCCAAGCTGTATGAACGGGCCATGATGGACGTGATTAAGGAAACGGTTAACGCTTACCATGTTTGTCAGGTGTGCGGTTATGTGACCCACAAAAAAGTTCCCAAAAAATGTCCGATCTGCGGGGCCCCCAAGGAACAGTTTAAAACAATTGATTAAATTTGAGAGTATCTAAAAATACGAAATTCCAGGGACACCTTACTTGATTATGAAATTCCAGGGACACCTTACTTGATTAT
>JAYEJJ010000284.1:1509-8809 GCA_034660495.1 Thermodesulfobacteriota bacterium
GAAATTCCAGGGACACCTTACTTGATTATGAAATTCCAGGGACACCTTACTTGATTATAGATATCTGACACTCGATTATCAAGTTTTTTGAATAGCACCGCCGGGGGCTCTTAACCGGTCCTTCCATAAAAACTTGATAATCGAGTTTTATGAAGGAACCGACGTCTGGCGTTTGGTTTCCAGGGTTGACCTGTCCTCCAGCTGACTCTTTTATCATACCTCTATTTTTTAATTCAACAGTATCACTGGAACGGAAGATACAGAAAAAAAGGAGAGTTTGTGAGCCGATTCAAGTTGATATCCAGCTTTTCACCCACAGGAGACCAGCCTGAAACCATTTCCTACCTTGCCGAAGGTGTTGTGTCAGGCTTCAGGCATCAGGTGCTTCTCGGGGTGACCGGGTCCGGAAAAACATTTACCATGGCCAATGTGATTGCAAAGGCGGGGAAGCCAGCCCTGGTCATTGCGCCCAATAAGACCCTGGCTGCGCAGTTGTACAATGAATTCAAACTCCTTTTCCCTGAAAACGCAGTGGAGTATTTTGTTAGTTTTTACGATTATTACCAGCCTGAGGCCTATATTCCAACCAGTGATACCTATATTCAGAAGGACTCGTCCATCAATGAACTTATCGACAAGATGCGCCTTTCTGCAACAAGGTCTGTGCTGGCCAGAAAAGATGTTATTGTGGTTGCCAGCGTGTCCTGTATTTACGGTCTTGGCGCGCCTGAGGACTATCTGGGCCTGAGGGTTGAACTCAGTGAAAACATGGAAAAATCAAGAGAGCGCCTTCTCAGGGAGCTTGTTAATATCCAGTATACCCGAAATGATATGGATTTTCACCGGGGGACCTTCAGGGTACGGGGAGACAGGGTTGATATTTTTCCCGCTTATGAGGAAAATAGAGCATTGCGCATTGATATGTTCGGGGATACCATTGAAACCATTTCAGAAATAGATCCCCTTAAAGGCGATGTTTTCCATACCCTTAAGGAAACAGCTGTTTATCCGGCTTCCCATTATGTCACCTTGAGTGGAACCCGGAAAAGGGCGGTCCAGGGGATAAAGGAGGAACTCAAGGAACGGCTTGAGTTCTTCAGACGGGAAAACAAGCTTTTAGAGGCCCAGCGTCTTGAAGAGCGGACCATGTATGACCTTGAAATGATTACTGAAATGGGGTACTGCAACGGTATTGAAAATTATTCGCGGCATCTCACCGGCAGAAAAGCCGGGGAACCCCCTCCCACCCTTATCGATTATTTTCCAGATGACTTTCTTGTTTTTTTTGATGAAAGCCATATTTCAGTTTCCCAGATTGGTGCCATGTACCGGGGAGACCGGTCAAGAAAAGAAACCCTTGTTGAGCATGGGTTCAGACTGGTTTCCGCTCTGGACAACCGTCCCCTGAAATTTGATGAATTCAGGGCAAAGATTGGTCCCTGCATTTATGTGTCAGCCACACCAGCGGATTATGAGCTGGAAAAGGCCGGTAAAAGAATAGCTGAACAGATTGTCCGCCCCACAGGACTGCTTGATCCTGTCATCGAGGCCAGGCCGGCAACCACCCAGGTGGATGATCTTTACGAGGAAATCATGAAAACCGTGGCAGCAGATGAGCGGGTTCTGGTTACCACCCTGACCAAGCGGATGGCAGAAGATTTAACGGATTATTTTTCAGATCTCGGGGTAAAGGTTAAATATCTTCACTCTGATATTGGAACTGTAGAACGGATTGATATTATTCAGGATCTTCGCAAGGGTGTTTTTGAAGTGCTGATTGGGATTAATCTGCTGAGGGAGGGGCTGGATATACCTGAAGTCTCTCTGGTAGCGGTGCTGGATGCAGACAAGGAAGGGTTTTTAAGGTCATTTCGATCCCTTGTCCAGATTGTGGGCCGGGCATCGAGAAACGCAGCCGGCAAGGTTATTTTCTACGCAGAAAGGAAAACACCTTCAATGAAGCAGGCCATGGACGAAACCCTGCGCCGCCGCATCATTCAAAAGGCTTACAATAAAAAACACAAAATTATTCCTGCCACCATCATCAAGGAAATCAAAATGTTTGACTATACCATGGAAAAAAAGATTCTCAATGATGACTCTGTGGTAAATGAGCAGGTAGTTGATTATCAGGCAGGTGATGACAGCCTGGATAATATTTTAAAAAATCTGGAAAAAGAGATGAAGGCAGCATCTGCTGAAATGAAATTTGAAAAGGCCGCGGATTTAAGGGACAAGATCAAGGAATTGACTCGGATAAAGGACCTTTGATCCAGATCCCTTATTTTTGAATTTTGATATTTTTATCCAGGGCTGAGGTTGACAAAACATATAAAAGGTTTCATACTGACATAAATTAGATTTTTGCTGGGGGAGCTGTAAAAAGCTGAGAAGGCCGGCTGCCTGACCCTTGGAACCTGATACGGTTAATACCGGCGTAGGGAAGCGATGATATCCAGATTATCACTTCAATTCGAAAAATGCCTGTCTGATCAACAGCCTGAACTTCCCGGACCCCCATCAGTTCTCCCCCTTATTTTTATCTCGTACGGCTGCGTGCAGGCCCCAGCCCGCTTTTACAGGAGGATAAAATACACAATGGAGATTCAGTTGAACGGCAGTATTGTCAGTATATCTGCCTGTAATATGGATACCCTGGTTCATGAACAGGGGCTTGATCCCCGGTCGGTTGTCGTTGAGTACAATAATAAAGTGATACCGCAGAGGGAATGGGAGAAAACAATTCTCTGTCAGGGGGATGTGGTTGAGCTTTTAAGTTTTGTTGGAGGAGGATAAATCAGGATGAATAAGAACAGTGGGATTCAAAACACAGCAGATCCGCTTTCCCTGGGAGGGCAGATATTCAACAGCCGGCTGATCACAGGAACCGGTAAGTTTTCATCAAGGTCTTTGATTGCACCCATGCTTGAAGCAAGCGGGTCTGAGATGATTACCGTGGCCCTTCGCCGGGTGGATGCCGGGGCTGAAAAAAAAAATATTCTGTCGTATATTCCTGAAAATACAACTTTGCTGCCCAATACATCCGGGGCCAGAACAGCTGAAGAGGCCGTCAGGATTGCTCACATCGCAAAGGCTGCAGGCTGCGGTGACTTTATCAAGATCGAGGTGATCACCGAGATGAAGTACCTTATGCCGGATAATTATGAAACCCTTAAAGCCACACAAATTTTAAGCCGTGAGGGATTCAAGGTCCTGCCCTATATCATGCCGGATCTGACCATTGCCCATAAACTCCAGGATGCCGGTGCAGCTGCGGTAATGCCCCTGGGGTCTCCCATCGGGTCCAACCGGGGGATAAAAATGGAAGAGATTATCCGTATAATCATTGAAGGCATTGACCTTCCAGTGATTGTGGATGCAGGCATCGGCAGGCCCTCCCAGGCAGCCCATGCCATGGAGCTGGGTGCGGATGCTGTTCTTGTCAACACCGCCATTGCCACAAGCAGTGATCCTGTTCAGGCCGGCAGGGCCTTTGCCATGGCTGTGGCCGCGGGCCGTATGGCCTTTTGTGCCGGCATGGCAGGAGAAAAATGTCAGGCCTCAGCATCATCCCCCCTCACCGGGTTTTTAAGGGAGAGCGCATGAGTTTTTTAAATGAAGTGGACAGGTTTTTAGAATTTGATGTTCATGACTATCTGGCCGGTGTTACTTTGGATCAGGTGGCGGTTTCCCTGAACAAACCTGTACTGAACCGGTTTGATTTTTTAAATCTCATCTCCCCGGCGGGGAAATCCTTTATAGAGGAAACAGCCCAGCGGGCCAGAAGAGAAACCATTCAGTATTTCGGACGGACCATTGGCATGTATGCGCCCATTTATATTTCAGATTACTGCGTGAACGGGTGCGTGTACTGTGCCTTTAATGCCCGCAATTCCTTTAAGAGAACCCGGCTGACCCTGGACCAGATTGAAGACGAGTGCCGTGCCCTGGCTGCTACCGGCATTAAACACACCATGCTGCTGACCGGTGAAGCCCCGTTAAAGACCCCTCTGGATTATCTTGAGGCCGCTGTCAAGATAATGAAACAATATTTTGCCTCCATTTCTCTTGAGATTTTTCCCATGGACCTGGAGGATTATACGGTATTGAACCGGGCAGGGGCCGATTCCCTGACGGTTTACCAGGAAGTGTATAATCGTAAAATTTATCGGGAAGTGCATCCCTGGGGCAGAAAGGCGGATTATACATACCGTTTGTTAACCCCGGAGCGGGGGGCGGATGCCGGGTTCCGTTCAATCAATATCGGTACATTGTTCGGACTGGGGGATCTGTACCAGGAGGTGTTTCTTACGGCCTGTCATGCCCGTCTTCTTGAAAAAAAATATCCCCATGTGGAAATCGGACTTTCCATGCCAAGGATGCAGAAGGCAGACCATGCCATTTCTCCGAGAAATATCCTTTCTGATTTTCAATTTGTGCAGTTTATGACAGCCCTGCGGGTTTATCTGCCCCGGGTGGGGATGAGTATTTCCACAAGGGAATCCGCGCCTTTCAGAGACCACTTGCTGCACCTGGGGATCACCAGGTTGTCAGCAGGGTCCAAAACTGATGTGGGCGGATATTCCATGGAAACCGGCAATGAAACCTTTCAATTTGATATTTCAGACAACCGCAGTGTGGATGAGGTAACCGCCATGATTCGTACCAATGGCTACCAGCCGGTGTTTAAGGACTGGGACTGCATATGAATAATGATTCTGGATTGTTCAGGGTCGGCATTGCAGGCCTTGGGGGAATCGGGTCCCAGGTTGCCCAGATCCTGGCACGGTCAAAGGTTGAATATCTTTGCCTGGTGGATTTTGACCGGGTGGAACAAACCAATCTTGACAGGCAGTTTTTCTTTTATGATCAGATTGGCAGATACAAGGCAGATATGCTGGAAATCAATCTCAAACGCATCAATCCCGGTATTACCATTGAAACAGCTCATGCAAGGCTGGATCCCGGCAATATTATTGATATTTTTAAAAACTGCCATGTTATTGTGGAAGGTGTGGATGACAAACAGACCAAAAAATTGGTTGTGGAAGCCTTTGCAGGGCGGGTCATCCCTGTTGTTTCAGCCTCAGGCATTGCAGGCAAAGACATGAACACCGTGACAGTTAAATCCATGGGAAATTTGATTGTTGCAGGCGATCTGAAGACAGATGAAGCAGATGCCGGGCTTTTCCCGCCCAAAATTCATATGGTGGCTTCCCTTATGGCTGGTGAAGTGTTAAACTTAAAAAAGGGGGTATTTAAATGAAAAAGGAGGGCGTTACATGAAGTCTGATCAATTGTCCGGTTCAGTTAAGATGTCCGGTTCAGTTAAGATGTCCGGTTCAGTTAAGAAAACCATACTGCCAAATGGAATTTACGGGATTCTTGCCGAGAAATTTTCCCTGGGAAGGGATAATGTGACAGTGGCGAAGCTCATGGTGGACGGAGGAATTGATATTCTTCAGTACCGGGAAAAACGCCATGAAAAAAGCATGAAAGAAATGTATGAGGAATGCCTGGCCATCAGAAAAATAACCGCCCGGGCCGGGGTGCCGTTTATTATCAATGATTTTGCCGATCTGGCCCTAGCTGTTCGTGCCGACGGGGTTCACGTGGGCCAGGAGGATATGCCTGTATCTGCTTTGAAACAAATTTCAGGAGATGATATGATCGTCGGCTGTTCCACCCATTCCCCCAGGCAGGCTGAACAGGCTGTAAAGGACGGGGCGGATTATATTGGTGTGGGCCCTGTTTTTTCAACACAGACCAAGCAGGACGTGTGTGACCCTGTGGGGTTTGACTATTTGAACCATGTGGCCGCAAACATTGCCATTCCTTTTGTGGCCATCGGGGGAATAAAAAAACACAACCTTGCCGAAGTTGTTAAGAATGGTGCAGAATGTGTCTGTCTGGTTACGGAAATTGTAGGGTCTGAAGATATTCCGGGCAGGATTCAGGAGCTTAAAAAAATATATTCTGAGACTTTGATTTCAGTTTAACCCTTTAAATTTAGATATCTTCATATTGAAATTGCTGGATTATGGCAATACCTCTTGACGTGTTCAAAGATAAGACAAGGTATAGAGCGTTGCATCGAAAAGCAGGTATCTAAAAATGGAAATGGCGGGGTGAATAAAATATTGTTGCATGAAAAAAATAAAATCAGCCCTGAGGAGTACCTGACTCTGGAAAGGGAATCGGAAGTCAGAAACGAATATTTTGACGGCGAAATTTTTGCAATGGCGGGAGCAAGCCGTGAACACAATCAGATAGCAAGTAATATTGTCAGGGTATTGGGAAATCAGCTGCTTGAAAAACCGTGCAGTGTTTTTTCAAGCGATATGAAAGTTAAAATGGAGGAAATCGGAAAATACTGCTATCCAGACATCGTTCTTGTCTGCGGAAAAGAGGAGTTTGAAGATGATGAGAAGGATGTTCTGCTGAATCCGATTGTAATCATCGAAATCCTTTCCGACTCAACCGAGGCATACGACAGAGGCGAAAAATTTGCCCATTATCAGCTTCTGAATTCGTTTGCAGAATACATACTGATCTCACAATATTTCTGCCGGGTTGAAAAATTCACCCGTCAGGATGATGAAACATGGATATATTCGAAATATCAGACTGTGGATCATGTTGTTAAAATTGAAACGACTCACTGCGAACTTCCGGTTTCCGAAATATACAGAAAAATCAATTTTGATAAATTTATTCTGAAACGCCATCGCATGGGAATAAAAAGTTCAGATATAAAAAAAACAACGTAAGCCGGTATCAGTTTGAGCAAAAAAGAGGGGCTGCCCGATCCAAACCAGTTGTTGGAAAAGACCATGGATTCAAAATACAGCAAAATATCAAGGGGTTGTATACAACCTCGTGCAATATATGGAGACTCGGGGCCATCTTGTAAAGAGTTAATGGTAATTCTGTTACCAAAGTCGACGTTACCATCGATGCGAAGAATTATGTGCTGCAGGAGATTGTAGCAGATTATTACGGGGGGACTGAAATGGATGAACTCCTTTTTAACGGAGTTGTCCCATTCCATGATCAACTGGGAATTTGTGGTAAAGGAAACCCGGCATTTCAGTCTTCACTGTTTCTACCAGTACCGGGACCATACCGGACCGTAAAATGGCCGAGTCTTTATACTCGATGATCAAGTTTTTCCCCAGCCCTTGTAAATACTGGGGTATCAATGATGTGATTTTACAAGATTTTTTTGTCAAAAAACCCTAACCTATTGATATTATTTGTTTTAAAAAACAGTGCCTCAAATATAGCACATTTTGTTAAA
>JAYEJJ010000285.1:0-8800 GCA_034660495.1 Thermodesulfobacteriota bacterium
CTTCAGAAGATGATTTTAAGAAATTGAATATAAAGTATCATGAAGTAAATCCTTCATGGAATTATACACTTTACCCTAATTGAATACGAAAAAAAAAATCCAAGTTATTTTTTGCCGGACCCTAAGTGCTGATCCCGTGGATGCAAAAATTTGTCACTGCATGACCTGCCAGAGACTACACGGTGCTCCTATGCAGTGGGCCGCCATATTCTACAAACACCATGTGAGAATAACAGCAGGTTTGAATCACCTGGTGTTCTATAATGAGGAGCAGGACAAACCAGAACGTATTTTACCCTGCAAAGTCAGATGTGGAAGGTGTGGTACGCCAATTGCCGATGAAGGCCGAAAAATGTGGCTTGCCTTCCCATCGTTGTTTAATTTCGGGCAGCAGATACCGGCTTCATTTAAACCCACCTGCCATATTTTCTATGGTACAAGAGTTATGGAGCATCAGGATGGTCTGCCCAAGTGGTCCGGGCACAAAAGAGGACGGTAAAAATCACAGCCAAACAAAAATTGATAAATCAAACACCAACAAAAGCATTCTTCCTCGTGGCGGCCATGTGTATGGCACAGGTTCTTGGTATGCTTGGCGTGTTTGCCTTTCCTGCACTGCTCCCCGATTTTATCAATCTCTGGGGACTTACCAACAGCGAGGCCGGATGGATCAGTGGTATATACTTTGGGGGATATTCCATTGCGGTCCCTGTTCTGACCAGTCTAACGGACCGCATTGATTCACGGAAAATCTACCTTGCCTCCTGCCTTGTATCCATGGTTGCCAATATGGGGTTTGCCCTGTTCAGCCAGGGGGTCTGGACCGCTCTCCTTTTCAGGGGGTTGTGCGGCATCGGCCTTGCCGGCACTTTTATTCCAGGCTTAAAAGCCCTTATTGACTGCCTTGACATACGGTTTCTGCCACGGGCAGTCTCTTTTTATACGGCCTGTTTCGGGCTGGGCATGAGTCTTTCTTTTTATTATGCCGGTGTCATCTCAAAATGGTTCGGATGGAAACCTGTTTTTTTAATTGCCGGTGTTTGTTCCGGTTTTGTACTGCTGCTGTGCCTGTTGATTCTGGTTCCAAAGCCCATTGAAAAAACCGGGAGTTCATCACAGGGCATACTAAGTACCCTGGATTTCAGACCAGTGTGGCAGAATTTCCTGGCAAGAACCTATATCATCGCTTATATGTGTCATATGTGGGAAATGTTTGCAGCCCGGTCCTGGATGGTGGCATTCCTTACGTTTTCAATGACAATTCAAACAGGCCGGTCCCCCTTAATGGCCCCCACCACGGTTATGGCTGTGGCTGGAATCTTCGGTATGTTTGCCAGTATCTTGTTTGGTGAATTTGCCGTTAAATTCGGCCGTCGCAGGATCGTATCCGCTGTAATGACAGTTTCGGGCCTGTTAGGCCTGAGTCTTGGATTTTTTGCAAATCTCCCTTTTCCAGCCCTTGTCTGCCTCTGCATCTGCTACACTGTTTTTTTCCAGGGAGACTCTGCAGCCATCCATGCCGGTGTCATCACTGCGGCCGATCCAGACCGGCGGGGCGCTACCATGGCGCTTCAATCCCTTGCAGGATTTGCAGCGGCATCAATTTCCCCTATTGCTGTGGGCTTTGTCCTGGATATAACAGGAGGCGGGAAGAGCCGTTTCTCATGGGGAATGACGTTTGGGACCATGGGAATTACAGCTTTTTTAGGGTTGTTTCTGCTTTTTAAAACTCAGCGCAGGGTAGCAAAGTTATGCGCCGGTCGGGGTGTCTCCTGACCGGTTGACGGCTTGGTAAAAAGACCCTGAACCGAGGAACCGGATGATGGAAATCTTCAAGTCCGAGTCCGTGTGTAAGGAGCGCCGGTTAAACGGTGCTTCTACCCAGAAGTGGACACTCGTACCTCGCGCCGAAGTATTTTTTTAATGACAAAACAGAAATGTTCCAATATTATACCTGATACGGTCGAACAGCTTATATTACGTTGGGTGAAATGAGTGGAAACTATCGTTGAAAAAGCAAAAAAACCGGTCATTCATCCAAGGGCCGGGTGCGCCACCTGTTGTGCAGCCAGAACCACTGGTCTGGATATTTTCTCACATAAGACTCGATAAGGGAATGGTACTGCTGGGTGTTCTCAAAAATATCCCTGGCATGATCACCTGTTTTAATCAAGGGCCGTTCAGGCAGAATTTCAAGGGTGTATGTGTTGTTTTCTTTGAAAAAAAACACAGGAACAACCGGGGCGCCGGTAGACAATGCCAGTTTTGCCGGTCCACTGGCTGCTGATGCCTTTCTGCCCATGAAATCAACAAAAACCGCCTGATGCCGCTTCCTTGTGTTCTGATCCACAATAAGCCCGGCAATCCCCCCGTCGGCAAGACATCTGCGGATCTGGTCAAGGGCATTGTGCAGGGGCAGCATGGTACACCCGGTGGCGTTTCTTTTATCCGTTATATATTTTTCAAAAGGCGGATATTCCATGATTTTATACACCACGGCGAAGGGAAATCCTGTGATCACTGCAATGGACGAGGCAAGCTCCCAGTTGCCCAGATGAGCGGAAAAACAGATCACCCCTTTCCCCCTTGCATAGGCCTGGTTTAAATTCTCAAGTCCCCTGACGTTCATATCAAGGGATGCCTTTCCAGGACCGAGCCTGTAAAACCTGGCATGTTCAAATACCATGGCAGCTGTATTGTTAAATACATTCCTTGCGATGCGTTTGATCTCCTGTTGGCTCTTTTCTTTTGCAAAAGCATGGTTAAGATTATCCAGACAGAGATGTCTGTGTTTTCTGTCAACGGCAAACCAGACCGATCCAAGGATTCTGCCAAGAAATCGGCCCGTTGAACTGGAAAATCTACCGATCAAATCCATAAAACCGGAAAGACTGTGGTATACAAAATTGTCAATGGGTGTCATTCACTGCCCCGCTGGAATGAATTTTATGTTTAATAAAGGTTTCAAACACGTCTTCTTCCCCTTTTTTAAATACCAGTTGAACCCCTGTAACGGCAACTACGGCTGTAAAAAAGGAGGGATCTTTAATTCTTACATAATCTTTCTGTGTGGTTACAATAAAATCCGCCCTTGATTTTCTAAAAGCATTTCTGATGCATTCAAGGTCGAGTTGTGTATACCAGAAATGGTCCGGGAACTCAAGGAAACCAGCAGTTTTAATGCCAAGTTCTCCGCACCCCCTTCTAAAATCCGCATTATTGGCAATCCCTGAAAAAAGAAAGCCTGTGCCTGTCCTGATATCTTTTAAAAACTCATTTTTTTCTGTTTCATCCATTTGTCTGCCGTCGGCATTGATCACCATGGAAATATTCGGTGCGTGACAGGTTTCAAAAAAGGGGCCTCCTGCCCTGTCTGGACATACAGACTCAAGGGAAGTGGGGAGTCCATGGCACCGGGTAAAAACGACTGCATCACTTCTCTTCACCGCAGCCACAGGTTCTCTCAAGATACCCCGGGGCAGAAGTGCACCATTGCCAAAGGGGGATGCGCCGTCAAGGAGGATCAGATTCAAATCCCTGAAAAGGGACAGATGCTGAAACCCATCATCTAAAATAATAATATCAGGATTGAAACGCGCTGCAGCTGTCATGGCGGCATTATACCGATTGCTTCCCACCACAACCGGAATATTGAGAAGACTTGCTGTCATAAAGGGCTCATCCCCTGAATCTTTTGGAGAACAGAGAATCTGTCTGCCGTCACTGACAATGCCCCCGTTTTTTTCAAACCGCCCTCTGTAGCCCCTGCTGACCACAACCGGTCTGCATCCCAGTTTTTTTACAAGATCGGCGATATAAAGGGTCATAGGTGTTTTACCGGTTCCCCCGGCTATTATATTTCCAATGGAAACAACAACACAGGGTACTTTTCTGGAAGGTAGAATATGAAACCGGTAAAGGAGTGTCCGACATCTGACGCAAGCGGCATACAATATTGACAGTAGCAGCAGAACAGTTTCAAAGGAAAAAAAAGGGGCTGCGCGAACAGGGATGTCCATCGCCTGCTTTATCCTTTCTTCTGCTTTTTTTATAAGAAAATCAAGCATCTGCAGTTACCAGAAAAAGAACGCTGAATATGACAAAAAAAATATTGGCGGTCCAGGCACTTAAAACCGCAGGCATAACCCCGCCGTACCCCAGGGAAGTAGAAAAGCTGTACATGACCCAGTAAAAGAATGAAACACCAATGCCAAGGGCAATGCCAAGGGGCATGCTCTCTTTTACAAAGGGCCGGATGCCAATGGCCGATCCGGTGAGGGCCATGATCAGGCAAATTAGAGGGAAGGCCATTCTGCCGTGATAGTCCACCCGGTAAGTGGTGGCATCATACCCTTCTTTTTCTACCTTTCTGATATAGGCAGCCAGTTCTGACACACTCATCTGATCCGAGCGTTTTGCAATGGTTTGTAGATCCTCAGGCATAATATCCATAGATAAAGATTTCTCATCAAGGGTTTTCACCTGTACGTCTTTATTTTCATCTGAAAAATTCTGTTCCAGCACATTGATCAAATGCCATGTCCCATCTCTGAACACCCCTTTTTCCGCATCCACCCGTTTATCCATCCGGGTGCCCCTGTCAGATTCATCAAAAAAAGTAACGGAAATGCCTGAAATGGTATTATCTCCGGGATTAAAAAAATTGATGTGGACGATTTTATTGTCACCCCTTATCCATATATCCTCTTTTGCCGTGTATATGTGCTTATCCTTTTTAATTTCTGCGTACTTTATATAATTGGCCTTTGCCATGGTAAAGGGCACCACGGTTTCACCAAGAAGAATCATCAGGGCGGCAAGGAAAAGGCCGGATGCCGCCGCTGGTATAACAAGATAATAAAGGCTTATCCCGCTGCTTTTCAATGCCAGCAGTTCATTGCTTCTGTTCATCAGACCAAAAGTGACAATAACGGCCAGAACAACCCCTGCAGGGGTTAACTGAACAAACATGAACGGGGTTTTTAAAAGCACGTATCCCAGTGCGTATAAGAGAGACACCTCAGATTCAAGGAAATTGTCCATCCTGGAAAAATAGTCAACAGCAATAAAAATGACCATCACAACCAGCTGAACAATTAAAAAATACCGGATAAAAATCTTCAGCCAGTATTTATGAAGAATGGACATCCTATACTTCCCTTTGTCCATCAGGGTCATATCTGCCGGTGACTGTCATGACAGTACCGAATTTTCCTGCATCAGTAAACCAGGATACTGCATCACTAAACCAGGACAGGAACGTATCAGACATTATGCCTCCTGGACAAAAAACCGTGGACAAAAGCTGCAGATTTTTCAAAAATGTCAAAAAAATGAACAGATTTTTCACGGGCAGTCCGCACCAACAGGACGATCCCTGCAGCTCCCATTACTGCATTGGGAAACCACAGGCAAATAAAAGGAGGTAAACGCCCTGATTCTCCAGCAGATAACCCGGCTGCCAGCAGCAGATAATAAAAAATAAAAAACACCATACCAAGACCAAACCCTGAAGACCTGCGCGACGATGCAGACTGAAGTCCAAGAGGAAAGGCCAGAACCCCCAGAAAAAAGCAGGCAAAAGGGATTGAAATTTTTTCATGAAGGATCATTTTGGCACTGCGGATCGCCCCTGGTCTGTTTTTATTATTTTTTATAAAGGCAGTCAGCTCTGCCATGGTCATCTCGTCAATATCCTTATCCATATTTCCTGATTTTTTCATGGAACTTCCAAGGCCAAGGTTGATATCATAGCTCTTGAAATCAATACTGTTCACCGCCCTGGTCTTTAAATTCACCTGATTTACTCTGCCGTCAAACAAACGCAGGGTATACAGCATGTTTTCCGGATCTGAAATCAGAATTCCCCTGGACGCAGTAGAAATGCTCACGCTTGACTCTGTTCTGCTGTCCTCTATAAAAACATCTTGAAGTTCCTTTGTATTCATATCTATGGCGGTCACATAGATCATTACATCTTTAAAGCTTGTGTTAAACTGTCTCTCTTTTAAGGCTATATTCAAATCAGAGCGGGCAATTTCAAGCCCTTTTTTTTCAAAGGAAAATTTTCCCCAGGGAACCGCATAAATGGTGATCCACAAAGTAAGAAAAGTGCCCAGTAGACTGAACACAAGCACCGGCGGCAGCAGCCTGTATACAGATACCCCTCCTCCTTTCAGGGCAATGATTTCATTGTCCGAAGCCATGCGCATAAAGGTTAAAAGGACAGCTATCATAACGGACATGGGAAGGGTAAATTCCATAAACCGGGGCAGGGTATATACAATTAAAAGTCCAACAGACAATAAACCGGTATTATAGTTCACCACCATGCTGGTAATATCCGGAATTCTCGTCATCAGAAAAATAAAGGTCAGAAAAAGAAACGCCACAGCAAAAGGCGGTATCATTTCCCTGAATATATATTTATTTATAATCGAATAAAAGCGCATTTGCGGGAAAAAATATATGGATTAGGTCAAAGTGTCAAGAAGTATGTCACGTTTAAGCGTTTGGCCTTGATCATCGTTTCGTCCAAAGGGGTCAGGCTTTTCTTATTTGTCGTTATCAAGCAATGAAGACACACTGCATTAACAGTTAAAATAATGACAATAAGGAGAGCCTGACCCCACCTTCGATGGACAATGATATGATCAAGGCCAAGCGTTTAAACCTTTTCTGATATTTTTTTCCGGTTAAACTGTGCCAGTTTTTCCATATCCATTGCCCCGATGGTAATTTTTAACCCCTGGTTCATATTTCTGGCAGCGGTTAACCAGTTTTCCAGTTCTTTTTCCAGATTTTCCTCCCCAACCCCATTTTTGCCGTTATCACCTGAAATCGTATTGTCCATCTTCCCGGAATTGATAAAGGTCCATACGCCCTGTTTCTTTGAAACCACCCCTGTATGGCCCCGGGTACGGGTTGAAAAAGACAGGATCTGCCCTGGTTCAAGGATTTTATCCATATCGGCCATCAACTTTTTTGCTGTGCCCTGCACATGTTTTACCGGAAACATCGTTTTTTTAAACACTTCGCTGCCGGACTGAGACACAAGCCCTTCGCCATTGAGAAAACGATTATACACATATCCCTGCTCTACAGCGCCCCTGATCAGATGCTCTCCAAGGCCGCCCCGGCCCTGGTATTTTATACCCAGTTCCTTTAATCCCCCCACAATCATTTCATAACAGTCCATTTCAGAATAATCATTGCCAATAAAGCTGCTGACCGCATTGACCAGGGGAAAGGACAATGGATTCAACCCGGCTTCAGCGGTCCTGTCCTCTTTTGACTCTGTTTTTTCTCCAGGATCATTCAATACATTTTTCCGGGACGGGGATTCAGCCTCAATGCCTTTACATCCCATCTTTGCTCGTGCACTGTTACCCCAGGCCAGTTCCCCTGTATCAGAATTGATGAAAATCTCTGTTCCAGGCTGAATCTTTTTAAACCCCTTGTCCTGGTTCACGTTGCTGAAAACAATTTCCCAGCACTGATTTTTCAAAGGACTTTGATAAATCAGTTCTGAAACCGTCGGCAGTTTTTCCGTAACCCTGCCAAGGGATACCCAGCTTTCACTTTGGGCGCATGTTGCATGCTGGAAAAAATTTCCCGGTGATGCAGAAACCCTGTCTGTTTTTTCACCTGGATTATAAGAGCAAATATTTTTTTTAAAATTATGAACCTCCATGGTCCCCTCCTTTGGACACGGTTGTGAGCATAGCTCCTCCTGAAGTCGGCCATACATGGGTTTTAGTTCAGACACGATTTAAATGTTAAGCAATTATCAATTATAGCATCACTGCAGACATGTCACCGGGCACTAACTGCCACGGGCAGAGATCATTACATCTCGTTCTGCCCACAATAAATCATGAAAGACCCTGTCGGTAACATGGACTTTCATATAAAACCAAACAATAGCTCGAATGAGTTATTTAGAAGCACAATAAATTTGCAAGCAATTTTAACGCCATATTATTTACCATCCAGCCAGGCAAAGGGATTATGCAGCGGTTGACACTGTAATCTCCTGAAATAAAGACTTCAATGCCTGCCGGAAAAACAATCCTCCTTAAACTCGATGATCAAGTTTTTCCTCAGCCCTTGTAAATACTGGGGTATCAATGATGTGATTTTACAAGATTTTTTTGTCAAAAAACCCTAACCTATTGATATTATTTGTTTTAAAAAACAGTGCCACAAATATAGCACATTTTGTTAAAATCAATAATATCAACATGTTAAAAAAAACTTGATCATCGAGTTAAAGGACTCATAATGTATGAAAACCAGATGCCAAAAAAATGACACAAAACTCAGCTGTTTCAAAAAACTTTAACTCGATCATCAAGTTTTTTGAAAACCGCCGCCCCCAGCGGTTGCCTGTCAGAACAGCGACCGATGGAGGACTTTTTCCCTGCCAGGCTAAAAATAGGCGGCACTGCGGCCTGCGGTCCTCAAACAGCTTGATTGTCGCAACGCCTGACAGGGAAAAAGTCTGATCTCCTTTGGTTCTCAATGTTCCTGACAGGTAACCGCTGGGGGCTTTCAATCGGCCTTTCCATAAAAACTTGATAACCGAGTTGCATAGTATCCTTTGGAGAAAAAAGTTATTTATTTTCTTGTGTTCTATCAATAAATGCTTGAATCTTTTGATGTTGTTCTTCGGGGGTGCAACACAAAAAAGTTGCAAAGCATTAACATCTCTCTATAACCTCATTTTTCAGAAGGAATACGTCAATATGTTGTGTATAGTCAATAGTTATAATACAATATGTAGGGTGGTAAAAAGATT
>JAYEJJ010000286.1:0-8786 GCA_034660495.1 Thermodesulfobacteriota bacterium
AATAAGCACAATATATGGTATTTGTCTGGTTTTTTTATGCATTTAAAATTACGATCCTAAATTTGAATATTTTCAGTTAAAACAATATATTAGGTTTGTGGTGTCAGGAGCTCTGAAGTTATAATAATATTCATTGATATCATAAAATTCTACCCAGAAATTTGAATAGGATACAAAAAGAACCTGTCCCATGTTGTGCCGAGATTGGATGTCACCATATCGTTTTCCCGGGCTTTGGAAGATGTCTTTCGAAAAAACCGGGAAATTCGAACGGTGGCAAAGGCCCAGAAAAACGGCGCCATTCTTACATTTCAGACTCTCAGTGAAATGGTATTTCCCCAAAACAATGAACAGTACCCGAAGCCGAATCGGCTGGAAGCATTGAGCGCCGTATTTTACCTGGGAATGCAGGCCAGAATCAGCAAGAGTGCTTTCCCCCTGCTCCCCATCCGGTACCATATTGTCTGTAACGGTATCGAAGGGGCCTGTGTCAAATTAAGCAGCACCCATCCGGAAGGGTAGGATGAATTGAAGCCCTACCGTAATTACACATCTCCTGAAGGAGAGCCCTACTATCCTCTCATGGTGTGCCGGCGCTGTGGACAACCTTACATAGAGGGATTTTCCGATGAAGGCAAGCTTCACAACAATCATCAGGAAACCTTTGCCAGCAGCCGGACAAACCGAGGAGTTTACCGTCTGGGAGAAATGGCCGGGGAAATGATCCATGGACAGAGAGAGGATACACCCTCTACTTTGCTCCCTATTTTGAACGAACCGCCAATGACCTGGCCCTTCGCACAGCCATTTTTCAGGCATTGAAAATAAACGACGAAACACTGAGTTTCAACGATCTTACCGAGCATATTTTCCGATACTGGCGGAAATTCGGGGAGGCCATTGTCCTTGACGGCAACGGCCGCATTCTTAAATCCGGGATTGGTCCTAACGCCGGCCACTGCAAATAATGATAATAGGTTACCCTGATCATTTATCTGCATTTTCCTCAAGCAGTTTAAATTTCTTTTTCCATTTATTGCTCTGATTCCGGGTAATGCCAAATTCCTCCATCTTTTTGAGAAACTCCCGGGCCCTTGCAGGGGTTATCTTTTGCTTTTTATGCTCTTCGGTAATCATGGTGCCAATGTTTTTCTTGGTTATTGTTACAGAGGAGTGTGGAGGTTCGCTGGACCGCTGGGCCCTGGCAGCGGTTCGGGAGTCACGGTTCTGGCTGATATTCTGCCCTGCCTTTTCATGGGGGGATGCGTGGAGAGCCGCTTCAAATTTTTCCATCCTCCCCACCATGCGCTGGTTCCGTTGGGACGTGTTGACATCAAGTTCAATCATGTCATATCCGTAGAGCTGATCCCCATAGGGGTCATCCGCCATAAGGTTGGGAATGGCCTGGGCTTTGATCTGACTTGATTTCACCTTCAGTTGCAAAGCACCGGTGGTCCAGATGGTTTCAAGCCCGTTTTTGCTTTTCCGCGGTGATGCATGGCGTGCAAACCAGGCAAGGCCAGCTTTGGTGCTTTTATTTTTGTTTCCGGTTACCGCCCTTGGGTAGCGGAGCTTTTCAACGGGAATCTGGGATGTCCGGTAAAGTGCAATTCTGTTTTCAAGGTGGACAACCCGTTTGGCGTATTTTTCTGACAACTTGAGATTCTCCCCGTTACCGACACTTTCCATGGGATACGTTGTGTTCCCCTCTTCATCAATCATCCTGATGGCCGTCACCCGGCAGTGGCCAAGCCCCAGGGGTTTTCCGCCGCCAAGTTTCCAGTCCACAGAGCAAGCCGCATAGAGCAGCGCCAGTTCATCTGCATCCAGGGCCCGGAAGGCGATGCGAAGCTTTCCCGTAATACCTTCCCCTATCAGTTCTGCTGTTTTGTTTACCTTTTGCTGTGGAGATTTCAAAGCGCCCTGTTCACCATACACTCCCTGGACGGAATACTTCCACGGCGCTTTATCGCCGCGCTCGCTGGTGTTTCGGTACACCTTGTACCCCTTTAACGGGGACATTTTATTGATCTCATCAAGGTTTCCCTGATCCCGGTAAAATGCCATGCAGCCGGGATGGGGGGCGGCAAGGGGTGCAAGGGTTTCAGTTACGGTTTTATCCCCGGCATCAAAAAAGATCAGATTGCCGGGCCGGATGCGGGCGGCAAAGGGACCAGCAGCAGAAATCCTTTGTTTGGGAATCTGACCAAACAGATTTGTGACCATGTCAACTCCGCCGTCCGGGCGCATACTGTCTGGAAGCACATGGTGAGGTATGAGTTTTTTAAGGGCCACACCGCGCCTGCCCCACCTGGACCACTGAATTGATTTAATGTCAGCCTCACAGGTGATGGTGCGGCAGGACGGATCCATCGGTTCCAGCCAGATGAGATCGCCTTTTTTCAGCTCGCTGTGTACTGCGTGGCGATAGCGGCCCTGGTAGGTTGACCAGAACGCTTCAGAAAGTTCAATGATGTCTCCAGTACCCCGAAACAGTCCCTCTTTTTTACCCTTGGAATTAATTGGACGGCCGCTTAATTTTACCTTCCACTTTTCGCCTTGGAAATCTGTGTAAGTCAAAGGGGTTTGCCGCTTGTTGGTGGGTCGGTGATAATCCAGATCTTTGATGTGTTTTTTGAGATCCTCGGCTTTTCTCAATTTTGTTTCCCCCAGCTGGACAGTACCGGCCGATATCCCGCTTCCCGGCTTTACCACTTCGGCAAGAAAGGCACGGTCCGGAACACCCGGCATTTTGCTGTTTGGTCCCAGCTGGGCATCCTCATCCGGACGCTGTATCAGCCACAACTCTTCATCCATATACCCAAGGGTGCCGCCGCTTAAAATCGTCATCAATGTTCGCAGTGCCCCCCTCACCCCGGTGGCGGGGAGAACGGCATCATTGCCGATGGTCAACGCCTTATACAGTTTGTGGTCGGCAGTCTTGTCAACGGGTTCCGGGTTACAGCTCATCAGGGGAGAAAGGGTTTTAATTTCCAGATCCAGTACACGCTTCGGCGGTGCTTTTCATGGGGAAGTTCATCAGCGGTCAATGCCGTGGGCAGATACCGGTCTACCTTGTCAGGGAATGGAATAAACGTATATGGATTGTGAAAGGACTCCCCGATATGGCTTGGTGAAGCGGCATTTTGGTTGCTTCCTTTTTCCTGGGTATTTGTCCCTGTACCATAGTGTCTTTCGTTTTGATGATGTCCGGCCATGTCAGTTCAACTCCTGTGCAAATGTGGTTACCGCATTGGCTCCCTGGCCATTGGCAGAGAGGGATTTTATTTCAAGACGACCGCCGCTTTTACTTGACCCCACACAGAGGATGCCAAGGTGAAGGGCTCTAAGGGTTTTTACAAGCCACTTGATGTCGTATTTTGCTGGATCGGTTATGGATATTGTTACCGGAAACCGCAACGTTTCGCCGGCAAGCACCTTGTTGTCAAACAGCGCTCCTTCATTTGCCCCGCCTGAAAAACGGTCAACGGCAACATGCATGCGGGGATGAGAATCCCTCGTTTTTGCCGGTCCGGAAAAAGAGTCTGTGATATGAATACGCCCCTTTTTGTACATGCTTCCAAAAAGATCCAGTATGGGATCATTGAGAAGTGCGGGCTGCTTCCGGTATTTTTCACGATCCTTTGACTCAATAAACCCCCATGATGCAAGATCCGGCCTATATTCCCGGGTGTTCATGTCATCGCTCAGGTCATACCACTGTTGGACAGTGTCTTTAACTCCCTCTCCGTCACGAACGGCCAGCCGGGTCATCCACCCCCTGAAAACGCCCCTGAGGGATGATCCTGGAATACGCCAGTGGCGGGTTCCGTCAACAAACCGTACAGACTGGGGTTTCAGGGAATAGTCTGCCTCCTGACCATCTCCGATGAGGATATCTTCTCCCCGGGGAATACCAAGCACCAGGGAGATCTTCAGCCGCTCCTTGTTTTCCGGGATTTTCTGTTTATCCCCTGCCGGTGTCACTCCGTTTTTCAGTTCCCGATATTGGGCATCCATGAACTCTGCCGCACCTTCAACCGTATCAAGATCAAAGGTGTTAAGATAGATGCCGCCCGCCGCTTTCATACGGCCGATACCGCGATTGATGCTGCCTCCGATAAGAAGATCATTGCCCAGAATTTCAACAAGGTCAGAAACAAATTCGGCACAGTGTTCGGTTTCATCTCCATCTGGTTTCAAGGTGATGGATAGCGATGCACCAGCCCTTGGAGGGATCGCCTCCAAGGAAAGAAGGGCGCTTTTTGCCACGGCTCCTGTATGGCGGTTGACCATATTATGGGTCAGTTGATTCAGTGCTTTGCAATTGATCACCGCATCTGCCACCTGAACCACGGAGCTGTTTTCCTGATCTCCGTCGTACCCGGCACCAAACCACCTGGCAACCGATTTGTCCTGGGAGCTGACACCCATCTTGTCAGCGTAAGCAGACCGTAAAACACCGGCCAGGGCACTTCCCCTGAGAATTGCCTGATCCTTGCCGTTTTTTGCAACCAGACGACGGTTGGCGCTGCCCCCGGCACCGGGCGCTGCCCCTTCCGGGAAAAGAGCCGTCAATGTCAGTTTATAAACCATACTCATATTAATTGTCCCCCTTATCCGCCACAAGAAGATCCTGGCACACTTTTAACACTTTTTCCGTATGCTCAGGGTCATTTTGAATATCTTTTGCAAGCTGCTCCATCACCCCTTGCCAGCGCTGCCAGATCTGTTTCGGCCGGTCACTTTTCTGGCGGTGGAGGTAGTCCACCGCCGTGTCAGGATCAAGGGAGGTAAGTTCCCGAACCCGTGAAATCTGACTTGCAGAGAGGTGACTCTCTCTGGCCTCCATCCAAAGCAAAAATCCCTCTTTGCCATAGTTTTTACGGGGTTTGGGAATTACCCTGGGCCCTGGTGCTTCTGGAAAAAGCCGTTCTGCAACACCGGGATGGGGGAGTACCCCGCCAAAACCGTTTTCCCGACCTTCACCAATGCCGGTAATCAATTTGTTCTCCAACTCCTCCACCGGGGATTTCACTTTAAAAACAGCACCCGGCAGGATTACCGGTTTTCCGCCGAGGAAGCCGTTGTTGACGTTTTTAACGGTTCTGTTCCATCCAAATTGTGTTGCAATGGCGCCGCTTGATTTTTCTACGTCACCAAATTCGAAATCCTTTGTCATGGCGGCGATAATCTTTTCAACAGATTTTCCAAGAAAATCTTTTGGAACAAGAAGTGGCGACTGTACAATAAAAACATTCTCTTCCCGTTTTTTCATTATGGGAAGATCCGTAAACGCCACTTTTTTTGCAATTAATTCACCGCCGCCTCTGACTGATCGGGATTTTCCAAGCAGCATCCAGGCATCTTCTTTAAGGCTCTCCAGCAATAAATCAGCAGCACCGGCGGGCATGGAGACAAGCCCGGTAAAAAGTGCCGGGGCCAGCGCTTCAACCGTATAAAGGTTCCTTTTCTGTGCGTTTTCCACCCCGCTTCTGTCACCGTTGTGGACACCATGGGCGGTCACAATACGGGCCATCTCCGAAGATTTCCACAGTTTTACACTATTCCCATCGGCAAGAAGCACACCGTCGGCAGCTTTCAGGGGCGAATTGCTGGGCACCTTATCCCAGTCATACTGTTTAACCGTTTCATCTTCAAAATGGTAATTATCACTGTCATCAATTTTCAGTTTGCTGATTTTATGTGTAAAGGAGACCCGCAGGGAAACAGAATCAGCACTGTTGGCCGGATTCAGGGGCCAGGCACGGAAATTCCGGCTTTTGTAGCAGGCAGTGGCGGTTTCTTCCGACAGATCATTCAGCCGATGAAGAATTGCCCCCTGTACGGCGCTGGCAGGGATAGAAAACCCTGAACAGATCATATTATTTTTTACAATCGGGGTTTCAGGTACGCAGACAGGATTGGCCGCCTTAAAAACAAGCTTCAGTGTTACCGCCTCATCCTTGAGAGCAGCCTTTTGCCCTGGCTGTGGCTTTATTGGAGGAACTGCGATGTAATCAACCTTTGCCAGTTGCCTGAGCAGTTCACCAGGGGACTTCGCCTCATCATCAATGGTTACAATACAGGCGCCGGCACCTCTGTTCCTTCCTCCTCCAACGGCAAAAAGAGAAAGAAGACCCAGTTTGAGGAAATCTTCATACGCTGGGGAAATATTTCGATGCAGCGTTACGGTTCCGGCAAATTCAGTGCCGCAGGCGGCGGCTTCACAGGTTCGTAGTGACCCTTGATCCGCTGTGCCGAATGGGTTCAGCTTTGTCCTTGTGATGTCAATAATCATTGCATCTTCCGGGGCAGCTGCAGTGCAGATATGAAACAGGGCGCCTGTATCGCCTTCTTTACCGAAAAGTTCTGCAACGGCAGTTGAGGGAATTATGTGATCGGGTAAGTTCTCAAGATTTTCACGGATAAGTCCTTTGATGTGGGTAGAGGGGATAATCAGCCGCCCGTTGATATTCCTTGGAAGGAGAGAATCAACAAGGGCTGTTCCAAATCCGCTTCCAGGTTCGCCATCCGCTCTCAGTTTTATGGTAAAGTTGATTTTTTTCATTGCACCGTCTCCTTTTCCATGCGGCTGTCCTCTTCAAGCAGCATCAAGGCATCAATGAGTTGAATGGACTGCTCATCCTGTTCTTTATTTAACCGCCAACTGCTTTTTGCAATGTCAAATTCATTGATTGCCTGGAAAAGATCAGGATGGTTTTTCTTAACTTCTGCGGAAAAAGCAAGTCTTTCAGCGTATCCTTTTTGCAGTGCCGGAAAAATTTTGTACCGAACAGTCCGGGGGAGCTTCAGTTTTCGATCATGTCCATATTGATCAGCCATGTTTTCAACAAAGGAAAACTCTTCTATTGTATAGGGACGTTGGGTTAATTTAACGGTGCGCTGGATCTCTTCATCAAAAAAAATCACCTCCCTCTGCCGTTTTGCCGCAGGGGTGTCCACCACTGTATCTGTAATCTGCTCCCAGTCTATGCAGCTGGGAGAGGCTTCACCCTTAACGGTATTTTTACGGCCCCGGCCCTTTGCACTGCCAAGCAGGGCTTCGGAGTAGGGGATCGCCGTATGAAGAGGCAGGGTTACGGAGCTGTACAGAATACCTGCCGTAATCGTTAATTTTCCATTGGTTGCAGGCCAGAGCGCTGAATAGTTCCGGCTGGCTGCTTCAAATACCCGGATCACCTCTTTGACAAAGGTCACAGCATAGGAGCAGTGACACAGCACAACAATATCATCCCCGCCCACGACAAGGGGGCGGATGGGTAAAGTGACAATTCCCTCTTGTATTACGGCCTCCTTTCCCCTGTCGGAACCGGCCCATTCCGAGACCACCCTCTGTATACCGGCGGATGCAGCCGTTACCGTGATATCATCAAGGGCATTGCTCATTTTTTGAATCCATTGCTGCATTTCATCGTCGGAAAGCCCTTTTTTAACCTGAGCCCGAAACTGCATGCCCATGTCGTTTCCATCCATGCTGATAACGGCCCAGCGATTCCGATTTCCTAAGGCAAATGCGCCGGCTTGCCCGTCACTGTCGTTACTGTCAACATTATGAAAGAATTCCAGCTCTTCATTTGATCTGCCGGGTATCATAATCTCCGGTAACAGCATATCCTCAAATCTGCGAAACACTTTTTTCCCGCTGCGATAGAGCCGTTTCTGAATCAAAGGATGCCGTTTTTTACCGGCTTTTGTGGGATAAAGTCCACTTTCAGGACACGGATAACCGTCATGCAACTCCGGAATAAATGAATAGAGTTCATCTGCATGCTGGGCCGCCTGGCTGAAAATTTCATGCTGCCCAAAGCGGATATCAAGCCCGATGGCACGGGCTTCGTCAATGATATCTTCTTTTAAATTGTCGGCATCAGCAGTTGTCTTACAAAGAAATGTTCCTTTGCCGCCTCCTGAAAAAATCAGTTTTGCACTGGAACTTTCCATGAGCTTCATTGTTTCTTTATCAAACCGGTCTATAAGGGCACTTCCGCCGACAATATATTTCAATTTCGGCACTTTGAATATAAAAGTTTGAATTCCCTTGATATCATAACATAGATATATGCTCATAAATCCTCCTGATTTGTCACATAAAGACTTGGCAAATTCAAGTCTTAATCCCCTCTAACAGGGGCAGTTCTTCCAGGGTTTCAGCCCTTTCAAGATGTTTTGAAATTTTATCTGTTATTGACTACGGTGTTAAAAATCAATGCCTTGAGGCCGGCAGCGGCGTTTTTCAGGAGGTCATCCTTGTAATCCCTGCCGCGCCTGATCAAGAAAGAGACCATGTTGTCAAGCTTGCCCCTGACGATGATCTTCATGGTGTCAAGACAGAAAGCCCCGTGGTCGAGCTTCAGATACTGAGCCTTTCTCAGGGCGACATGCTTGTGTTCATCGATCATCAACCTTGCCCTGAATCGCCCCGTGGGAGTGACAAACACAGTCTCCACCCTGTTTCTGAAGAGAATCATAAGCCGTATAAGCAAGGGAAGATCTGACATAAAAATTGTCAGGATCGGTTTCAGCGCAGGTCAGAAGCTCCTTGATGGCATCATCAAACCAAACCAGGTCAAACAGCTGACCAGTTGTCTGAAACAAGAATCAGGAGGTTAAACTGGCTATTTTCCTTCCAGGAGTTCTTCCAGGAGTTCCATTGCCATGGTGACTCCCTCTTCCGTGCAGCCATCAGGAATACCGGCTTGCAGATACACTTTTAAATCATCTATTGGAGGCCACACCCATTGGCTGTCTTCAGGGATTTCAAT
>JAYEJJ010000287.1:0-8770 GCA_034660495.1 Thermodesulfobacteriota bacterium
AATGGGATTGGATGGTTTTTTTGTCATATAACTCATTGTTTTTATATGCTTTATTAAGCAATTATCATATTTCCACCCCTACGGATAATATGCCTACGCTAACCGGGAAAATGGGAATGCGCCCGTCAGGAACGAGAACGACGGAGGACTTTTTCCCTGCCAGGCTAAAAATCAAGGAACTGCGGCCACTGGTCCTCAAACAGCTTGATTTTTTTAACGCCTGGCAGGGAAAAAGTCTGATCTCCTTTGGTTCTCAATGTTCCTGACAGGCAACCGCTGGGAACTCTTAATCGGTCCTTACATAAAAACTTGATAATCGAGTGTAAGCTGATAACTGATAGCTGAGTATTGAAGTCTGAAAGCTGATGGCTTTCATTTAAAATTATGAATATTGCTTTGACAACAATAAGAGGGGAGGATTATCATCCCAATTTAAGATTGAGGCAGGCCGCGGAAAAACTGGGGCATGGCCTTTTTTTAATAAATCCCCATGATTTTGCTTTAACCATTAATGCCACAGGGCATCAGCCTGCAGATACCTCTGAACACCTCAGTTTGCTGCCTGCTGATTTTTTCTGTTCATTGCCCCATGTGCTGATTCCCCGGCAGGGATCAACCATTACCCCTTTCAGCCTGCTGTTCACCCGCCATCTTAAATCCATGGGAATTCCCCTTGTCAATGATATAGATCCCATTATCACTGCCAGCAGCCAGTTTTTAACCCTTCAGTGCCTGGCGGCATCCCGGATTCCCGTGCCGGATTCCTTGTGTATCAGTTCCATAAATTTTCTTTCTGCCTGCGTCATGCGTCTGGGCGGATATCCTGTTATCGCAAAGGAGATGAATCAGCGTCAGGGAAAGGGGGTCTTTCTTTTAAAATCAGACCAGCAGGGGGAGTGTATTGTATCTGACTGTCTTAAAAGATCCGGCTGCCTTGTTTTGCAGCAATTTATCCCTGTCAGGGGCAGACAGGACGTCCGTGTGCTGATTGCCGGCAAAAGGATTGCCGGGGAAATGAGGCTGATCCCGGAAAAAAATGATTTCAGGGCCAATTATCATTTAAACAGCAGTGCCGCTCAAATTGATCTGCCCCGGGATTTAAAACAACTGGCAGTTAAAGCTGTTTCTGCACTGGGGCTTGAAATTGCCGGTGTTGATATGATAATTGATCAGCAGAACAGACCCATGATTATTGAGGTGAATTATTCACCGGGATTCAGGGGGCTTGAAAATATTACAGGAACAGATATCGCGGACATCATCATTAAATATGCGGTATCTAAAGCTACCACCCCTTTAGACAGGGCTGGGTACACCAGACAAGGCAGGCAGCCATGATCATATCTGATTTTAGACAGGAGAACAATACCAGTGTCCGGATATCTGCCCGTATCACCTTTGAAGAATCAAATCAGCCTGATAAAGATGTGTTTATTGAAACAACAAAAGTATTTGGGTCAAATATCCATGTAAGTCCCACTGCCTTTCTGGTTGGGACCATTATTCCGGCTCTTTATTTCAGGGAAAAGCGGATATCCGTGGATGCTAAGATCTGTCCCGGCCTGCTTGAAGGTCTGGAAACTGTCATGGCGCTGATGGCCAGCTGGTCAGGGGGAAAAATGCCCCCCCTGGTTCTGGAATGCCGGAAAAAAAAAGGCTTGTCCAGACAACCTGTGAACCGGGCGGGTATGGTATTTTCCGGAGGGGTGGATTCCCTGGCCGCCTTAAGACTTAACCGGTTGAGGTATCCAGAAAGCCACCCTGGATATATCAGGGACTGCTTTTTTATCCATGGGTTTGACATCGGAGGCGTTGTGGCACGGGGAAGCAAGTATTATGTGTTTGACAGGGCTGTAAAGACCATGAAGGCCGTTACCGATCAGGCCGGGGCCAGGCTTGTGCCGGTGTATACCAATTTCAGGCATCTCTGCGATGACCGGGAGTTATGGCTTTACAGGTTCCATGGCGCGGTTCTCGCATCGATTGCCCATTCCTTCTCATCAAGCATTGATTTTTTTTATATAGCTTCAACTTATGATATTGATCATCTGGGTCCCAGCGGGTCCCATCCCCTTATAGACCCGGAATACTCAAGTTTTGATATAAGAATCAAACACAGGGATGCGTCATGGCCGAGGATAGATAAACTGCGTCTTCTTACCCAATGGGACCTGGGGCTTTCACATCTCAGGGTCTGCCTGGCCAATGTTAAGGACCGGTTGAACTGTGGAAAATGTGAAAAATGCGTCCGCACCATGACAGGCCTGGTGGCCCTGGGTGCCCTTGACAGGGCTGATGCCTTTGTTGAAGATGATGTTACCCCTGACATGTTTGACCCGTTTAAGATCACTATCCGCCACAGGGAGCCTTTTTACAGAGAACTGCTGCCCCTTCTGGAAAAAAAGGGCAGAATGGATCTGGTGAATACCATCCGCAGGAAACTTCAGTAAGCAGGAATTTTTGCTTAAAAAGTAAAGCATTACCTGGGTGTTCTGTTTACAATTTTTATCAGCACCGGGATGATTTAAACGAGCAATACAACTCTGAGAACAGAAAACAATGTTTTTTCCTGGATGAATTGATGAATTTGTTTGATTTTTTTATCTGAGAATATTATATAGATCTACTAATATGCTGTAAACAGAGAGAACCTGATTTCATGGAGATAAATCGTGAAATTCTGTTTTATGAGATGTTTTATTAATAGAAATATAAAAAAAAATGGAAATTATCCATAAAAGGAGGTTGTAAAAGAAAAAAAGCATTATGTCCGGATTGTTTTTTTCCGGAAATCAAGTTTTAGCACCATACAAAATTTTAAAAAAAAAGCTGTAAATTACGGCATCCTTCATATGACCTCAAAAGTACTTTACAGTCTTTTGGGGAAAGCCTCTACAAATGAGGAATGATCAAAAAAAGTGTAAAGTACTTTTGAAGGATGCCTAAATTACAATCAATTTTCTGTAGGAGGAAAATTTAAGATGAAAAGATTAATTCTCGCATTAATAGCAGTAACTGCTGTATTTGTTATGGCAGGATCGGCGTATGCTGATGACAGGCTTGAGCTCTACGGTCATTATTATGTCAGGTCCTATTGGATGGACGGATATAGAGACTCCATGTGGTCGCCTACATATAATGAAGATGATCAGGCTGATTTTATCCGCCAGAAGTTCATGATCGGTCTGAAAGCCAATATTGCCGATGATGTGTATGCGAATTTCAGAGCAGACTTTGGAGAAGCCATATGGGGGCATGACTACAATAGCGGATACACAAGAGGTGCTGTGGCCATACCAGGATATGGTGACGGCAATGACAACCAAACTCAGATGAATATTGAGCGCGCCTATGTTCATATTGACAAGGAAAACTGGAGCCTAACAGTTGGTCAGCAGTTCCTTGCCCTGGGTATTATGGAGGTCTATGACGGCAACCCCACTGCTGCCAAATTACGCCTGAAATTTGAACCTGTCGATGTCAGCCTGATTTATGCAAAGCATAAAGAAGGCGACTCCTTTTCAAACCACGGGGATGAAAAAGATAAGGACGTTTATATCATTGATTTTTCCCATGATGCAGAGACCTTTTCCGGAGATCTGTTTGGCGTCATGCTAACCGATCATTCATCCAATGATGAGTCTCCCTATGGTATCGGCCTGAATATCAGAGGCGCCCTGGCCGGGATTAATTTTGATACAGAGCTGGCCTACCTGGGCGGTGAAACAGAGGACCATGATATTGATTATGAGGGGCTTCAGTTTTATCTGGGTGCCAATAAAGATGTCACAGACATGATCAATATCGGCGCAGAGTTTCTCTGGGCAGATGCCGCAGACGATGATGAAGAACAGCTCACCAATCTGGGGAACTGGGATGATTTTGCACCTGATTCTTCAAACACACCGGTGTGGACCTATGTTACCAATGTAAACTGGGCACCCTTTGATCCTTCTGGAGACAGTGCCGGTGCTCTGGGCGGTTTCATCTGCGCTGACTTCAGTATCATGGAAGGCCTTAAAGCCGGGACCAAGATCGGGTATCTGGAACCAGACGATGACGACATGACAGTACTTGACAGTATTATGTCCTACAATGCCTGTGTCGAGTACAGGATCGCCACCAATACTGATATTTCTCTTTCCTATTTTAAATCAGATCCTGATTATGATGATGCCAGCAATGATGATTCCACCAATGTATTTGTAGGACAGCTGATACTCAATTTTTAGGTAACGCCCTGCTGTAAACACTATTTGTTCAGTTGTATTATAAAAGCCCCTTGTTTTTACACGTTTTCCTCTCAATTGATCATCAGGTTGTTACAATGGCGCGGCCCCACCGGCTGCTCTCAATCGGGATACAGTCTCACTAATTAAACTTTAAACGATTTTTAACTACATTCTAATACAGGTTCTATATCATATTTCCTATGTTTACCATTTCGTAGAATTATACGTGTAAACACCAGAAACGGCCATTATGCTAGGTAATGGATTACACTGAAAAGGAAAAAAGGAAATATGAGACTTACAATCACTAAAAAAATCAATTTTTTAATTGTGGCAAGTACCCTGTCAACCCTTGTTATTATAAGTGTCTGTTCAGTATTTGCCTATTCTGCTTTTAAGGAAACCAATGAAACAGAGATTCATAAACTTCTGTTTGAAGAGAGAAAGAACAAGCTTAAGGAACTTGCCGATAATGCCAGCGCGGTTATCAAAACATCCAATTTTTACGATGATGCCATCAGAGCCATCAGAGAAATGCGGTTTGGAAGGGACAAATCCAATTATTTTTTTGTTATGGATGAGGACGGCCTGATGTACGTCCATCCCCAGAATCCAGGACTTGAGAAGAAAATCCAGTTGGATCTTAAAAATCACAGGGGAAGGCCTGTAATAAAAGAGATTATTGACCGGGCCAGAAAAGAGAACCAGGGCTTTATTGTTTATGACTGGCCCAAACCCGGTCAAAAAGATAAGACAGGGAAAAAACTCACCTGTTTTGTCCGGGTACCCGAGTGGAAATGGATTGTCTGTACAGGGCTGTTTGTGGATGATATCAAGGAAATTGCCCTTGAAAAGGAAAGTATTATTTTAGGCAGGGTTAAATCTGAAGTTTTTATGCCTTCCCTGATGATCCCTGTGTTTCTGATTATGTTTCTTGCTGTATCTACTTTTCTGCTGAAACGAATCGTTCGTCCCCTGGTGAAGACGTCAACTATGTTTGAAAATATGTCCTGTGGAAAAGGGGATTTAACCAAGCGGATTTCATCCGGGTCAAAGGATGAAATCGGTATTCTGGCCAATGGATTTAACACCTTTTCCGCCAATCTCAAGGAGATGATAGTTGATGTGTATGATACGTCAAAAGAGGTTAAAAGTGCATCTGAGCAGTTTGTGGAGGTGTCTGAAACCATGTGCAGCCGCATGGATGAATCAGAGCAGCTTATCAATTCAGTGTCTGACAGAATGCAAAGGCAGAAAGAGGATATGAATCAGATTTTTTCGGCTGTTGAAAATTCTGAGTTAAGATCAGAAAAGGTCAGGGCACGCGCAGAGACGATCAAGAAGATTATTTCAGGTGTTCAGGAAAAAACAAAAAAAGCGTTGAATATTTCCAGCCGGGCGGTTGAGCAGTCGGGAACTGCCTCTGCCAATATGGACGCTCTGTTTGACAATACTGAAAAAATTAATAAAATCACTAAAATAATAAATGAAATCGCAGCTAAGGTCAATCTTCTGGCCTTGAACGCTTCCATTGAGTCCGTTCGGGCTGGTGAGGCGGGTAACGGGTTTGCCGTAGTAGCAGCAGAGATAAAGGCCCTGTCTGTGCAGACCAGCCGGTCTACAAAGGAAATCAATGCCGGCCTGGAGCAGATTAACCAGAATGTTATGGATACCCGCAGCGGCATAAAGCAGGTTGATCAGGTTATCAAAGATCTTGATAACATTTCACAATTGATTTTTGCTGAAGTCAGTGAGCAGGATGAATGCATTGTTGAGATTACCGGGGATATCAATTCCATATCCCTGGAAATGAGCGGCATCCGGGCAAAAGTCGAAGAAACCCGTAACGATTTAACTGAAGTCACCCAGGATGCCGGGAAACTGACAGATCTTTTCAAAGCCAACAACGATAATTCAAAACGGGTAAAAGAGGATTCCGGCCAGCTGATTTATGCATCAGGCCATCTTATTGACCGGTTTTCCATGTTTAAACTCAACTGAGCCGATTTTCTCGGGATTTCCAGGGCTTGCTTCAGGTCTGATCCCCCAGGTTAGTTTTCAGTGAAATCATAGGCAATCACAATACTGCTTTCCTTACTGACCATGGTATGACCTTCTTTGGTGACAAGGGATAGAACCAGTTCTGTAACCCCGTCATTGTCAAAATCCTTAATAAAAAAGTCACTGATTCGCCCTGAAATTGATTTGGTTTTCCAGATGGTTGAAAGTCCCAGACCGTCCCATTCAAGGGCTTCAATATAGCTTTTGGAGAACAGCCTGAAGTCTTTTAATATTCCCCTTGCAAGGTCGTAATTACAGGCTGTGATCACTTCAAGACTGCCGTCCTGGTTGGTATCTGCTGTGATCAGCCGGGTGGGAAAATACTGAATATTACGGCCTGGAAGAGAAGGGTCTTTTTTAGGCAGGTTAAAATAAGTCATATTGCCGCCGGACTTGGTATTCTGGGTCCAGAGTCTGGCTGTTTTGTTTTTGAAAAGGGTGATATAGTCGCCCTTGTCAAAGGAGACAGCCTTTTTTCGGCCCATTTCAAGGACATTGTCGTAGGCGGTTCCAAGCGCATTGCCCTTGCCCTGACTGAGGATTTTTTCCCCGGGTGTATACTTTGAGCCGCTGGCTTGCATAACAAAAATGGGGTAAGAAAAAAGAGATTCTTTTTTATGATCCATTTTCTGACCCAGCAGTACAGGTCTGCCCTGGCCTGTGTCAGTGACGCGGTACATCCATGGAGAGGTGTCAACAATTTTTTTATACCGGGTCCCGTTGTATTCAATAACCATGGATTTTACCTGGTCTCTGTTGCTGTTCAGGGCAGTAATGAATATTTCAGGGGTGTTGTTCTGATTAATGTCTGCAATGTCTACACTGATAAAGTAGTTCAGCTTGTTTCTTTCCACTGTTCTTAGTCTTGTAAAACGGTTGTTTTCTGCCCTGTAAATATAGACCTTGTGGTCGGAGATCAGCACGGTTTCTGCAATGCCGTCGTTGTTTACGTCTCCGCAGGTTATGGCGTTGATAATCTCTGAAAACTCGCTGCTCTTCCAATAGTTGTTTTTATTGGCGGCAGACTGTACCGGAATAAAACTTTTGCTGGGCGTTTTTAACTGATGGTGCAGATCCGGTGGGGTTTCAGGTAGGGCAAATTCAGGAACACTTGTGGTTTTGGAAGAAGAGGTGGTGTCGGATAAAGGGGGTTCTGACGGGGCAGGGCTTTGCTGCTGGATCTTTGGCTGTCTTTTGGCCAGGCTTTCAGCGTAGGATCCTTCATTGAACAGGGTTTGGTTGATTTTTGTGGCAAACCGGTTGATTTCTGGAATCACCTGGCCCAGGGTACTGGTCTGGGTAAAAAGGGATACTGGGGAACCTTTGCCCTTGATATCTGTGATTTTGGCATCAATACTGGTTCCTTCCCCAATAATTGTCAGGCTGCCGTAAATGACATAGTCCGCCTTAAGCTTTGCACCGGTCAGCACAGCCAGGCTTTCACCGGTAAACTCCTTAAATGCGTCCAGTGTTTTATTTACACTGTCCTGTTCTAGTACCCTGGTTTTATTTTTTATGGAAAGACGGGACACCAGCATGGTCTGTATCCCCTGCCTGAGAAAGTCATAATTGTCTGCCGCATTGATGTCAAAGGGAAGTACCACAATTTTAGCAGGTGTTTCCGGATGGGTCTGTGAAAAACTTTGGATCCCTGATCCCAGTAAAACGGCAAGGATAAAAAATACTATTTTTTTCAAAAGATAGGCTCCTTTTTTTGGCATCCTTCATAATGCTTCAAAAGTAGTTTACACTTTTTGTGTTTGATTTTTATATTTTTCGTGCCTTTCGTGGTTAAAAAAAATAAAAAGTGTAAAGTACTTATGAAGGATGCCCTTTTTTTTATGTGTTTATGTAAGATTTTTTTATCCTTTTTAACAAAAAAAAACAAGGGCTTTATCAATATGCTGGGTTTGGTTTTTCTTTTAAAGAAAGGTAATCTTTTTAAAAAAGGCAGGCTTTTACATGAAAGAGAAGGATGCGTAGCATGGGGGCAACTTATATTTTTAATACATAGGCAGGATTTAGAGTTTTGGCAATCTTACCATGCACTCTTTTTAATGTATCATCATTTATAACGCCTAACTTCCTGATAAACCGCTGATCTGCAAAATTTTTAAGCTGAAAACAGTCTATGCTATAGCGTTCAGATAAATTAATACAGTTTTGCTCTGATAAACTGATACACTGAATGACATCAGCAAGTGTTTTTTATCTGGAAAAAGAACCAACTTGTGATACCGTGCAGAGCAACCAAAGCACTTTTCACTGTAAGCGCCTTGATACAATATTTTATACCAAAATTTTTTTGGTCTTATATGATGTTTGAGTTATGATTGCAGATAATCACAGATGAAAAGGTACTCTCCTTACCTTAATATATATGGAACAATATCAATTCATTTGTTATGCACTATAGTTTTAAATGAGGTATAAGAAGAAAACTCAGGAGATAGTAGGAATTTGAAGATATCACCAAT
>JAYEJJ010000288.1:0-8706 GCA_034660495.1 Thermodesulfobacteriota bacterium
GGGCATAGCAGAAAACCTTTGTTAAAAATACACAATACTGAGATCACTTTAACTATTTGATTTCTAAACATTTAATTCATGCTAAAAAAGTTAGCTGGTCGACCGGGAAAATGGGAATGCGCCCGTCGTTCTTGTTCCTGACAGGCAACCGCTGGGGGCGGCGGTATTCAAAAAACTTGATAACCGAGTTTAATTTAAACTAGCCATTGAATTCTTTACCACTTTTAAATTCAATATGAAGTTTTTTTCCCCGACTTTTTTAACATCTCTTACTCGATGATCAAGTTTTTTCCCAGCCCTTGTAAATACTGGGGTATCAATGATGTGATTTTACAAGATTTTTTTGTCAAAAAACCCTAACCTATTGATATTATTTGTTTTAAAAAACAGTGCCACAAATATAGCACATTTTGTTAAAATCAATAATATCAACATGTTAAAAAAAACTTGATCATCGAGTCTTACATTGAATTGGGTATTTTTCATAATCAGGAATCAATCACAGAATCTTTTAGAAAACTCTTAACACTTAACCACTCTTCAGAAAAATTATCATCTTCCATCAACTCAACGTATAGAGATTCAATTTCAAACTTAAGGGAATCTATTGCTTCAATCCTATCATCACCATAACCGAACAAGGGAAAGTCAACGGCACTTGCAACGAAACCTCCATCATCTTCCTCAATTATCACATCTAAAGGATTGCTCAACCGCTTTGTTTCCAACATGTTTAATTTTATAACGACAGCTTCATTTTTGGGTAGTTTGGGCGAAACAAGCTGTTCGATATAGATAGCAATATGTGGAAGTAACTTATTTAATTCTATTGTGGTTACAGCATCTTCTTCAGGAAACACTGGAGCTGATGAGGTGTCTACTTCGCTATCTTTAGTTTTCCAGTCCTCCAGATAAGGCATTTCGGTGGCATTATTTGTTGCTGTTTCGGTCATATCAATCCTTTGAGTTTATTTTATCCGTTAGTTCTCGGCATATACTCTTTGCCTCATCCCATTTGCTAAACAGATCAATAATAGCTCGATAATCATCATTTTGACCAAGGCTTAAATTAAAATTATAAGCGAATTGAATCATTTCTTTTTTCTGATTCTGCATCCTTACGGTGATAGGTTTTGCGTCAAGTTTTAATCTTGTACCTAAAATATTTCTACTAAAATAAGTACCGAATCGTACATCCTTCTCTTCAAGATCCTTGAACAATTTGGATTGTTCATTACAAAATAATGATCGGGTCAATTTATAAATATCTTTATCAGATGGGGTTACATGATATGTGAAATTTAATCCGGCTGCTGTAAATGGTGTGTGAGGTAAAAGTTCAATAAATCGACCAATTTTCGATATTATCAGTTTTTTGGGGTTTTTATATTTTGTGTTTATTGAAAATTGAAGCCGGTCAGGAGTAATATGCAGTTTAAAATTATCTGATCGTACTTCTACAACCACAGGCAAACACGTTGCTCCTTTCAATTCTTTTTCAGAAAAAATTTTATTTTTATACATCCAGACCAGGTTCAATATCTTCTGCTTATAACGGTTTTGGGGATGGCTGCAGCTAAACAGCTACCTTGTCATCTGTTTCATTTTCCATGACTTTATGCTGAAAAGTATAACCAAACTGATCACGCACGACACAAACAGTGATACGTATCAGCAATTCTTTGGAATTCTATATTATGCTCAACAATGGCACGCTTACCTCTAAACAAATTATATGCCCAGGTCGTAGCATTCAGAAATGCTGGAAATTCTGCCTGGTAAACATTAATACGCTTTTGCAAGGCAACATATAAGACTCTAAGATTAAAATTTTTATCTAACATTGGGAAAAATAAAAATGATTCTTTATTAGGAATACCTGCTGCTGTTAGCTGCTCTCTTAAAAAACCTTCTGTAGGATACCATAGATTACGCAACAACCTGGGATAGAACTCTTCAGACATATGGCCCTGTTTAAATATATAAAATTTTTCTCTATCTAAGGTTATTAAATAGACATCATCATAGTCATAAGATAAGACTCTTGCAGTGTGGAAAATCTTTGCCGCAGCACCATGCTCTACTGGGAAAATATCATCTCGAGTAATAACTGCCAGGTTATTCTTTCTCCATCGTTGAAACAATGGCATTAAAAGGCGCTTTACAATTGCACGATATATTAAAGCAGTTCCTTTTTTAAATTTGGTTAAAGTATCTTGCATAAAAGGTAGTTTAATGTTTTTCTGATCATTTT
The DNA here is from genome assembly GCA_034660495.1 of Thermodesulfobacteriota bacterium. Lineage (GTDB taxonomy): Bacteria > Desulfobacterota > Desulfobacteria > Desulfobacterales > Desulfobacteraceae > DATFJZ01. The sequence continues at coordinate 2,255 of JAYEJJ010000288.1, forward strand.
TTTCAGACAGTTCTAAAGTTCTATAATGATGATTTGTATCACTCGATCATCAAGTTTTTTGGATATCCCCGCCCCCAGCGGTTGCCTGTCAGGAACGAGAACGACGGAGGACTTTTTCCCTGCCAGGCTAAAAATCAAGAACTGCGGCCACTGGTCCTCAAACAGCTTGATTTTCTTAACGCCTGACAGGGAAAAAGTCTGATCTCCTTTGGTTCTCAATGTTCCTGACAGGCAACCGCTGGGGGCTCTTAATCGGCCCTTCCATAAAAACTTGATAACCGAGTAATAATGAGTGAACCGGTGATGAATTATGCAGAAATCCCATGATTATGTACGTGACTTTATAACGATATTTTTTATTCAAAAGAACCTGATCATCACCACGTCACTGGTGATCATTGCCGGGGCCGTCCTGTTTTCCCTGTTCTGGCCGCCAACTTATGCGGCGTCGTGTTCGGTGATTCTAAAGGGGGGGATTTCAATGAAAAATCCCGAAAGCATTGAAAAAGTGCCGGCAGAGATCAATGCCATGCGTGAGTCGGATCTCTATTCGGAAATGAAGATCATCCAGTCCAATATCGTTGCCCAAAACACCTGTGACGAGCTGGTGAAAAAAGGACTTGTGTTCACCGCCGGGGGAGATGGCAAAGATAAAAAAAAGGCAAGAAAAAAAGGCGCTTCAAAAATTAAATCAAGTGTCACGGCAAGTATATCCCCCAGGTCCAATATTATTGAAATAAGTTTGACCTGGGAGAATCCCAAGGATGCCCAGCTGATCCTTGACGCCCTGGTGGGCCATTATTTTGCATACCGGTCTGAAATATACAAACCAAAGGAGGCCGAAGCCTTTTTTGCCGAGCAGCTGCGGATTTTCACCGATGAACTGGAGCAAAAGGAAAAAGAGCTGTTAAATTTAACCATCTCCTCGGACACCCCGGACATTGACCAGACCATTGTGGCCAACATGGCAGATGCAAAAAATTTCGGCAGGCAGCTCATCCAGTTGAAACAGGACTATTTTGACCAGAAGTACCGGATAAATCTTTTAAAAAAAGATCTTAATAACGATGAAATCAGCTATTTTACCTACCTTGAGAATGATCCCATATCCGATTATTCCACACGACTTCAAGCCCTTGTCTCCGAGAGAAACAAGATTGCCAGGATTTTTCATCCGGAAAGCAGCAAGGTGAAACGGTATGACAAGCAGATCCGGAACACTTACGACTCCATAAAAAATGAGGTGAAACGGTATTACAGTTCAGAACGGGCAAAGCTTGACAATATCGATGACAAGATCTCTTTTCTTGAAAACAAGCTGAAAACCATCCGAAACAGGAATATGAAATTGTACAAAACCTCGGCTTCGACAAAAATGCTCCAGCGGCGGATCGATGTGCTGGCCGATTCGTACACCACCTTTACCAAACGGCTGGAAGAGGCAAAGATCAACAACAACTACAAAACCAACACCCTTTTTACGGTAAGCCTGTTAACCCGGCCCGAGGCCGGCGGTTCGCCGGTCTTTCCCAATAAACAAAAAACCGTTTTCATGGGAATCCTGGCCGGTATCGTTGCAGGCCTTGCTGCGGGTTTCATGGTGGAATTTTTTGACCACACATTTAAACGGCCCGAAGACATTACCAACTCGTCGGATATGGCGTACCTCTTTTCCATACCCGAATGATGCGTTTTTCTATTGCTTACTGGCTGACCGCTGTCTGCTGCTGAACTGCTGATTGTGACAAGGAAAGAACTGAATTGATTCTAAAAAAATGAATTTTTTGGATTTTAAAAAAATGGATTTTGTTTTGAAAAAGAATAAGCGCAATTTTAGACCCGGATATTCGCTGACATCATACATCTTTGCAAGACTGGCAAATGGTATGGCGGCCCTGTTTTTTCTACTCCTCTCCCTGCCTGTCATGATACTGACTTCCATTGCCGTTGTTTTCCTGCTGGGCCGCCCGGTCTTGTATTCGGGAACACGGCTGGGGCAGAGGAAACGATCCTTTACCATGTACAAATTCAGGACACTGCCTAAGGATTTCCAGAATAAAAATCGTGCTCAACTGGTTTCCCACAGGCATGGCAGGCAGCCTCTGATAAGCCAGTTCATGCGGGAGACCAGGATCGATGAACTTCCCCAGCTGCTCAACATCCTCAAAGGCGACATGGATTTTATGGGGCCCCGCCCCATCAGGCCCGAGGTGTACAATGCCTATTGCAGAAAGATCAACGGGTATGACAAGCGATTCTCAGTAAAACCCGGTCTCATTGGGTACTCGCAGCTTTTAACCCCCCACAGTGCCCCTAAACGGCTGCGTTCACATATGGATAATCGGGCTGTGTTAAACGAGAGACGGATTTTTTTTAACATCTATATTGTGATGCTGACCATTTATGTTGTCATGAGAAGGACCGTAAAAATGGGGTACAAGATCCTGATCACCAATGTTCTCAAGATGAAGCTGTTAAAGCAGTACAATGAAAAAAGGGGGTTTGACAGGATCAGACTGAAAAAAGGTTTCTTTTATCTGTATGAAAACAGGACAGATTGCCTTTCGTGTCTCTATTCAGACCTCTATGAAACCGATTGTATTGCAAAGGGCAGAATCTTTGACATCAACGAAGAGTACATCAGGTTGGATACCAATGATCATTTTAACGACAGTGAACTTCTGTTGAAAATTTCCGTAAAAGGCAAAACACGAGGTTCAAAGCCCTTGTCCAAGAGTTGTGTCTGCAGGGGCGTAGTGTACAAAACCTATGAAACCGGAAAAAATTTTAAATATACCTATATCATCAAATACAAACCAGTAACAGAGCTCAACCAGTACATGGTTGATCAATATTTTTTAAGTAAAAGCCTGATTCAATATGTCTTCTGATTATTCCATCATAACCCACCCTGTTTCCCAGCTGTTTTACTATGTTGTTGTCAGCACCATCCCCTACTACCAGTGGCGGCACATGATTCCCGGCGGCATCCCCGTGGACTGGATTCTCACCTTTTTTCTCCTGATCGTGGTTGCCATCCATTTGATAACAACCAAACGAATTCCCGATAGCCTGAACCACAATCTCAACAAGTGGTTTCTTCTCTTTTTTGTGGTCAATATCATCTCCACGCTGTTTTCACCCTACCAGGACGAGGCCTTTTCCGGCATTGTCACCCTTGTCCAGGGGTACATCTTCATCTCCCTCAGCCTGGTGTTTATCACGGAAAAGGGCTTCACCACGATCCTGCCCATTGTGCTGTGCGTCAGTGTCGGGATCAACGCTCTTTTCTCCTCCCTTGGCTATTTTTTCGGCATTGACTATTTTAATATCTGGGGCGGTGTTCAAACCTACGGGGCTACCATCGGTGCCAACAACATGTCTCTGATGTGTGTGTTTGTCATTCCCCTTTTTGTTTACTGGATATTTAACGCAAAATCTTCATTTGTTTTCTTTCTTGTCCTGTTCCTGTTTGTTTCTACCATTGGCGGTGTTATCAGTACCGAGTCCAGGGGGGGCTTTTTGAATCTCATTTTTTCCCTGGGTCTGGTGGCCTTTGCCCACCGCCATAGGTTCCGGCCCCGGTTTTTCGGTCTGCTGATTTCGTTTATCGGTTTTGTCTTGATCCTTGTAATTACCGCCATACCGGATTCCTATTTTCAACGTCAGCAGACCCTGGTCAGCGGGGAGGAGGACGTCTCTTTGAACAGACGACAGGGATACATTAAAGTTGGCCTGAAATCCTTTAATGAATATCCACTGCTGGGAACCGGCACATTTACCTTCCATAAGGTGTGGGTTAACTCCACAGAGACCCTCCGTTTCCGTATGAAAGAAAGGGCCTGCCACAATACCTACCTTGAAATGCTGGTGGGAACAGGGCTGGTCGGACTCGCTGTTTTTCTTGCCCTCTTGCTCCAGGCTTTTTTCGATTTTACAAGATCAGAGGCTTTTTTTGAGAGGATAAAGAAACCGGAAATGGTGTCCGCTGTGGCTGCTTACCACATCGCTTTTATCACAGTTTTAATTTATTGTCTTATCAAGAGTCTGCAGGATCACAAGCTGCTGCTGCTCATTCTGGCTCTGGCTCCGGCGTGCCTTAATTTTACCGAGCAGATTTCAACGAATCAGCACATTAACGGAGAGTAAGCAAGGTTTGGAAAATTAAATTGCAATTACTTTTTTATATCATAACATCTGTTTTTTTGTATCAACTTCTGCTTTTTCCATTGTTTTTAGTGATTGTTTCATTGCTGAAAAAGCCGCTGGTGAATTCTCTTTCACCATCTGAAACGCCAACGGCCTCTATTCTGGTTATTGTTCGAAATGGCGAGTCATTCATAAGAGAAAAAATCAACAATTGCCTTGACTTGCTTGCTGACAACAGGAACCTTGAAATACTGATCGCCTCTGACGGTTCGCAGGATCGCACGGCAGCCATTGTTACCTCCTTTGGCAGCCCTGACATCCGATTTTTTGAATACAAAGGGCATACCGGGAAAATTGCCATCATCAATGATATCCTTCCCTGTGCCAGTGGAGACGTTGTCGTTTTTTCCGATGCAAGCGCCATCATTCCGGCAACATCCCTTGCCAGACTTCTTTCGCGGTTTAAAGATCCTGAGGTTGGCGGGATAAGCGGAAAAAAACAGCTTGTGTATGATGACAGCATCGGAACACAAAAGGCACAGAACAGTTTTGTTGTGTATGAGGATTTTATACGCCATCATGAAAGCCGGGTATCCAGTGTCGCGTCCAATGAAGGGTTCCTTTTTGGTGTCAGGAAACATCTTGTCCGCTCTATCCCGAAAGGTGTTACCGAAGATTTGTATATTGCCATGTCAGTTGTCAAACAGAAGCATAAGTTCCTCTTTGACTCTGCTGTGACAGCCTTTGTTCCTGTGCGTGCCAAAAAAAACAGGGATGAAATTTTAAGGCGAAGAAGAATTGTCTGCCAGAGCCTCTCCGGCTTATGGCTCATGAGGTCTCTGCTGAATCCGTTTCAGTATGGCAATTATTCCTGGATACTGTTTTCCCATAAAATACTGAGAAGAATGTTACCCTTTTTGATGGCCTTTCTTTTACTGTCCAATGTCTTTCTTTTGGGTGGCCACTGGTTCTTTGCGTTTTTTTTCCTGCTTCAGGTGCTTGCTTACGGCATTTCCCTTTTACTCCATTTTACAGGTTCCAGGTTCGAAGAAAAAAAAAATTGGCTCGTTAAATTGATTTTCCACTGGTACTACTTCTGTCTGGGAAATTTTGGCGTAATACTGGGGATCTGGGATCTGGTGCAGGGAAAAACATATGAAAAATGGGAACCAGTCAGCGAAGAGACTACGGAATCCACTGAAAAATGAAAAATTTACTGAATATTGAAACACTCGTCAATTCTCTCAATCTGCCCTGGGTAACACAAGTCTGGATGGAAGGGAATTTATTATGGCTGCTCCATGTGGTTATCCTTTTTACCATTTTTTTATCGTTTTTTTTCTCTGCCCTGGTCATCAAATCAGGTCTTGTTTTTGTCTTGGCCCTGATTGTTTTTATACGTCTATTGTATGTATTCTCTTTTACAGGTCTTAAAAAGGGGTTTCTGATTTCACCTGTTTTTAAGCTTCCCGGTGATCAAAAAGAAATTGCCCTCACGTTTGATGATGGACCCCATGGAGAGCACACTCCCCGGATTCTTGATATCCTTGCAGAAAACGATATCAAAGGAACGTTCTTTGTTGTTGGAAAGCACATTGAACTGTACCCTGAAATAGCTCAACGGATCTGTGAGGATGGCCATGACCTTGGCAATCACGGGTATTCTCATACAAAGATGAAAAGCCTTTGTTCTTACAAAAGGCTTGCAGAAGAGTACGATCGTGCAAAAGGTTTGATTGAAAAAATCAAGCCGGATCAGAAACAGATATTCAGGCCTCCCCACGGTGAAAAATCCATGTTGCTTGAATGGTTGGTGAAAAAAAGAGAAGCCGTCATGGTAAACTGGAACGTTTCTCCAAAGGACTGGAAACCCATTGAGCCGGAACTGCTTTTAAAAAGGCTTGTTGATTATTCACATCCAGGATCTGTTGTGTTGCTTCACGATTCAATGAATGCCGTTAAAATACTTCCCGAATACATTAAAATCATGCAGGCAAATGGTTTTGCCTTTGTTCCGATCACAAAAAACCAACGCGGTATTTATAGATGTCCTTGAATGACCTGATACATAAAGTTACTGCTCGCACGGTTAAGTTCCGCTGAAAACATGAATAAAATCGGTATCAAGTCATGTGAGGACTACTATAGTATGTTAAAAGGCTCATGTTGGATCCCGCCGGGATCTTATCTGTGTAAAAAGAGGTGTGCAGAACGATGAACAACATAAAAACCGGTATTCTGATAGGCTCACTTGAGTCAGGAGGAGCTGAAAGGATGGCCCTCCGTCTCCTGGATCTTTTTGA
>JAYEJJ010000289.1:0-8688 GCA_034660495.1 Thermodesulfobacteriota bacterium
CTTGGAATACTATCAGCTATTTTGATCGCAATAGCCATGAATTCAATGGAGACTTTATAAACATCTATTTTTTCATGATCTAACATTATGAATTATTACTCCGTTTACGAGCACGAGCACGAGCACGTACAGGACGGGTCTTGGACCCGTATCCGGACTTTCAGTCCTTAATTTCAACCCACCGTCTTTAGACGGTGGTTGTTGAGTTATGTTTTTTATATGAAAGTGTTAAGTTTTAAGTGTTAAGTTTTAAGCCAGTGACGGCAGACGGCTTTCATGTTTTGTTGTGCCTGTCAAGGCATGGACCTTAGTACAATGTTAAGGGTAAGTTTCAAATTGACATCTTTACATGAATGTAATAGTTTATATTGGCATTTTTCACAACAAATACGCCAAAAAAACAAGCGGGCTGAATATGAGTGACAAACATGAGAGCGAGAAAGATCAGTTTAAAAAACTGCTGACAGAGCAGGGTGTAAATGAATTTGATAAACGGTTTCAGATTCTTGACGTTTTTTTGAAAATGGAAAACCATGTGACATGTCAGGACATTTCCCGGCAACTGGAAGAGGAAAACATGTCCATGGAACCGGGGTTTATCGCTGAGACCATGGAGCTGCTCTGCAGTTTCGGGTTTTCTCACCGGGTTAAATTTGATGACGGCCCCATACGATACGAACACAGGCACCTGGGGTTTCACCACGATCATATGGTGTGTATCAAATGCGGTGAAATTCTGGAGTTTAAGGATGAAGCCCTGGAGAAACAGCAGGCCGATCTTGCAGCAGCCTACGGGTTTCAGATGCTTCGCCATAAAATGGAGATTTACGGGCTGTGTGCCCGGTGTCAGAATAAAAGGGACCTTATCATGTCCCTTTCCATGGCAAAGGCCGGAGAGACATTTGAAATAAGAGAGCTCAGGGGCGGGAAAAAAGCCCATATGCGCCTTACCTCCATGGGATTGCGGATAGGCGATGACATTGAAGTGGTCACAGTGCAGCCGGGAGGGCAGATGGTGATTGCTTCCGGGGACCATCGGTATGTAATTGGGCTGGGCCTGGCAAAAAAAATCATGGTGATCCGTGCCGACCCAGGGCCGGCAGATGTCAAACTCCTGGAACCTCCCGGAGAAACAAAGCTCCTCAGTGAGATGAAGCAGGGCCAGGAAGGGGTGATTGTCCGGGTGGCCGGCAAAACCTTTCTTCGCCGGCGGCTGCTTGAAATGGGCCTGAACAGGGGGACAAAGGTGTATGTAGAGAAATATGCGCCCCTGAAAGATCCTGTTGAAGTGATTCTCAAGGGGTATCATGTGTCCCTCCGTGTAGAAGAAGCCTCCCATATTACCATGGAAAAGGTCAGATAATGAAGCATTATACCATAGCCCTTGCCGGCAATCCCAATTCCGGAAAAACCACCATATTTAACAATCTTACCGGAGCCCATCAAAAGGTCGGGAACTGGCCCGGTGTTACAGTTGAGAAAAAAGAAGGATTTCTGAAAAAAGGGGACTGCAGTCTTAAAATTGTGGATCTGCCGGGGACTTACAGCCTCACTCCCTTTTCCCTGGAGGAAATTGCTGCCCGGGATTTTATTCTTTATGAACAGCCTGATGTGGTGGTATGCATCATTGATGCGGCCAATCTGGAAAGAAGCCTTTATCTTGCCATGCAGATCATGGAGCTGGACCGCCCTGTGGTGTTTGCCCTTAACATGGCAGATCTTGCAAAATCCAAGGGCATAAAAATAGATGAACATAAATTGTCCCAGCTGCTGGGTCTGCCTGTTATTTTTACCGTGGGAAACCGCAACCAGGGAACAGACCTTGTGGTTGAAACTGCCATTGAGGAAGCAGATGCCTCCCCTGCCGGCAAAAAGGGAAGAAAAGTTAAATATAACCGGGAAATTGAAAAATGTATTGCAGGGCTTATGGAAGCCATTGATACCCACCTTCCCGGTCTGGTGCGCTGCCCTGTGCGCTGGACAGCCATCAAGCTCCTGGAAAATGACAGCAAGGTAAAGGATCTGGTGGGAAAACTGGATGCACAAGGGGCGGGTGAGGTTCTGGATCTTGCCCAGGGGTATCGAACGTATATTGAAGATCTTTTTCAGGAAGATCCTGAAATTGTCCTGACAGACGGCAGATACGGATTTATTGCGGGAATTGTAAAAAAGGCCGTGTCGGTTTCCGCCAGAAAAAGGGCGGATATTTCAAGGAATATTGATTTTGTCCTGACAAACAGGTTCCTTGGGTTTCCAGTGTTTCTTTTCTTTATCTGGCTGATGTTCCAGATGACCTTTTCAATGGGCGCCTATCCCATGGAGTGGATAGAAAAGGGAGTCGGCCTTGTTTACACTCTTTTTGACCATGTCATGCCGCCGTCCCTGTTTAAGAGCCTTGTCCTTGACGGGATTGTCACAGGTATCGGCAGTGTGGTTATCTTTCTGCCCAACATATTGATATTGTTCTTCTGCATTGCCCTGTTTGAAGATACCGGATATATGGCCAGGGCGGCATTTTTAATGGACCGTGTCATGCACAGTGTGGGGCTCCACGGCAAATCCTTTATTCCCATGCTCATGGGGTTTGGATGCAGTGTGCCGGCCATAATGGCCACAAGAGCCCTGGAAAACAGAAAAGACCGAATACTGACAACACTTATCACCCCGTTTATGTCATGTTCTGCCAGGCTGCCCGTTTACATTATTCTCGCAGGCACCTTTTTTGGAAATCAGGCCGGCAGTGTTATCTTCGGGCTGTATCTGACCGGTATTGTGATTGCGGTTTTATCGGGCCGTCTTTTCAGGTCAACACTTTTAAAAGGGGAGGAGGCACCCTTTGTCATGGAACTGCCCTCCTACCGGGTACCCATGCTTAAAAGCCTTGTGTTTCATATGTGGGAACGCAGTAAAATGTTTTTAAAAAAAATGGGCGGGGTCATTTTTGTCGGCTCCATCATTATATGGGCCCTGTCTTCTTTTCCAAGGGATGTTGCGTTTTCAAGGGATTATTCCAGTGACATTGAAAAGGTGAAAAACCAGTACACCATGAATATTCCCCATGGGGATGAAGAACTTGAGGCAGCAATAGCAGATATTGAAAAACAAAAGGAGCAGGAGCGGGTCGCCAAATCCTATATCGGCAGGATCGGCAGATTCATGGAGCCGGCAATTGCGCCCCTTGGCATTGACTGGCGGTCCGGAGTCGCGCTTTTAACGGGTCTGGTGGCCAAGGAAGTGGTGGTCAGTACCATGGGAGTGCTTTACGGTGTTGGAGAAAACAAGTCTGAAGCCTTAAAGGATGCGCTGAGAAATTCCGGAATGACTCCCCTTACCGCCCTTTCCATGATGGTTTTTGTACTGCTTTATGTGCCCTGCCTTGCCACGGTAATGACCATCTGGAAGGAAACATCAGGAAACTGGGCAATGTTCAATCTTTTTTATACAACAGCGGTTGCATGGACAGCTTCTTTTCTGGTATATCAGGGAGGGATGGTTCTCGGGTTCAGCTGAAGAATGATAAAAAACGTTGGCATCCTTCATATGACCTCAAAAGTACTTTACAGTCTTTTGGGGAAAGCCTCTACAAATGAGGAATGATCAAAAAAAGTGTAAAGTACTTTTGAAGGATGCCAAAACGTTTAAACATTCCTAATTCCTGATGTACAAGTTTATGTTGACCTCGTCGCCATAATCGGTTTTTCCACAGAAAAATTTGATAATCGAGTAACAGGGCAAGGTGGTAAATGATGAAATCTATGAAAGCCTGTAAATACGCAAGAATATCCGCTGTCATGGCAGGAACCGCCATGATGATTATAATGATCATGGCAGGACCGGCCTGGGGAGAAGAGCGGCTGTGCATTGAATCTAAAATTGCAAATATCCGGTCCGGGCCGGGGACAGACAATGAGGTTCTGTGGCAGGTGGAACGGTACCATCCCGTTAACATTGTTGAAAAAAAAGGGAAATGGTATCGGTTTACTGACTTTGAAGGCGATTTTGGATGGGTGCATGTCGCCCTGGTCGGCAAAACCCGGTCGGTCATAACCATTAAAGATGAATGCAATGTCCGCACAGGTCCGGGCACGGATAACCCTGTGACCTTTCTGGTTGAAAAAGGCGTGCCATTTAAGGTGCTTGCCAGAAAAGGAAACTGGCTGAAGATTGAACATTCAGACGGAGATACGGGATGGATTTACAAAACCCTTGTGTGGTAGCCCGCTGTTACCCAGGCCGTCAGGAACCAGCCATCCGTAACCAGCAGAAAAAAGTCTACTCTCCTTTGGTTCTCAATGTTCCTGACAGGCAACCACTGGGTGCCCTTAATCGGTCCTTCCATAAAAACTTGATAATCGAGTATTAACACTTAAAATTTAACACTTAACACTTAAAACTTAAAACTTAAAACTTAAAACTTACATATAAAAAATCAGGAGGATAATAAATAAATGGTAGATAAAATTTCCCGCGCGCGCAGAAAAGAGCTTGAACAGCCTGACCCTTTTATTGAAGGCATGAACAAGGCAGTTGAAAGGGCTGTACAGTACAAAAAACAGATTATCTGGGTCTCCTGCGCTGTTCTGGCCGTTGTTATCATCTTTTCGGGTACGGTTTACAGTATAAAATCAGCTGGCATCAGAGCATCGGAGCTCCTTGACAATGCTGTTGAAACTTACAGCAGGGCTGAAGATCCTGTTCAGGGGTATACGGATGTAAAAGAAGAGTTTAAAACAATACTTGATGAATATGCAAACACGGCTTCAGGCCGGTTGGCCATGGTAAGATTTGCGGAGATCGCCTACAGGGCATCTGAGTTTAAGACCGCCCTTGACCTTTATCAGTCTGCCCTGGGTGAGTTTAAACATGATCCGGTGATGCGCAATCTTCTGCTGAACTCCCTGGGACGGACCTGTCAGGCACTTAATGCGTATGACAGCGCTGCAGGCTATTTTCAGAAAATTGTACAGGGAGACAATGATTTTCTAAAGGATGAAGCCCTGTTTAACCTGGGGATGTCCCTTTCTGCCTCGGGAAAAGACAAAGAAAGCCAGGCCTGTTTTGAAAAAATTGTTTCAAACCACAAAGATTCTCTGTATCTGTCCCTTGCAGAGAGCAGACTGGGTACATAAAACTCGGTTATTAAGTTTTTATGGAAGGGCCGAGCGCCGCCCCCAGCGGTTGCCTGTCAGGAACATTGAGAACCAAAGGAGATCAGACTTTTTCTGAGCGTATTTTCCTGGGTTAAGGGATCACTGCAATGGGAAAAGGGGGCCGGCTACAGGCCATATTTTTTTATTTTCTGGCTGAGGCCGCTTTTTCCTATTCCAAGGAGTTTAGCGGCTTCGGTCTGAATATTGCCGGCCCTGAACATGGCCCTCTGGATTAATTTCTTTTCAACCATGGCAAGGGTTTCTGAAAGTCCGCCGTCTTCTGGAATGCCGTTGAGCTTTAAATCGGAACCAGATTTACCTCTCAGGTTTTCAGGAAGGTCGGCCGGGGAGATCAGCGCCTCACCTGCCAGAATCACGGCCCGTTCTATTATATTTTCAAGCTCCCTGATATTTCCCGGCCAGGAATAGTCAAAGAAAAGCTGGGCCGCTTCCCTGGAAATTCCTTTGATATGGGAGATGCCGTGTTCTTTTTTATATTTTTCAATAAAATGGCTGATTAAAAGGGGGATGTCTTTCTGGCGCTCCCTCAGGGGCGGGATGGCGGCTTTTACCACATTGAGCCTGTAGTATAGATCTTCTCTGAAACGTCCCTGTTCAACCTCTTTTTCCAGATTTTTATTGGTGGCTGCAACCAGACGGAAATCAACATTGACCGGCTGGGTTCCCCCTACCCGTTCAAAACTTTTTTCCTGGATCACCCGCAGGAGTTTTACCTGGAGATTCAAAGGAATTTCACCAATTTCATCCAGAAAAACAGTGCCTTTGTCAGCCATTTCAAATCTTCCTTTTTTCAGGGATGCCGCGCCTGTAAAGGCCCCTTTTTCATGCCCGAAAAGTTCGCTTTCCAAAAGGGTTTCTGCAAAGGCGGAGCAGTTGACGGCAATCAAGGGCCGGCTCTGCCTCGGGCTGTTAAAATGGATTGATTTTGCCACCAGCTCTTTTCCTGTACCGCTTTCCCCTTCAATCATGACATTGGCACTGGTGGGTGCAATTTTTTTTATGGTTTCAAACAGGGCCAGCATGGGTTTGCTTTTACCGACAATATTGCTGAAACTGTACTTGGACTGAACTTCCCTGCGGAGCATGGCGTTTTCCTGAACCAGCCGGTTTATGGAGATGGCTTTTGAGATATGTGCCACAAGGGTTTCATTGTCAAAGGGTTTGAGAATAAAGGTGTAGGCCCCTTTGTGCATGGCTTCAACGGCCTTTTCAACGCTGCCGTGGGCGGTCATGACAATTACGGGAAGATCCGGATATGTTCCCTTGATGTGTTCAAGAAGCTCTATCCCCCCCATTCCAGGCATTTTTACATCGGTAAGCACAAGATCAATCACTTCTTTTTTCAGAACATCAAGGGCCTCAAGGCTGCTTGATGCGGTAAAGGCCGCATATCCTTCTTCTTTAAGCACTTCCCCAAGGATGGTGGGATAGTTTTTTTCATCATCAACAATAAGAATGGTGTTCATCTGCCAGCCTCCTTTACCGGCAGGGTGATTTCTACTTTAACCCCGCCTTCTGTTCTGTTTGATATTTGAATTTCCCCGAGATGGGATTCAATTATATTTTTTACAATGCTCAGACCAAGTCCTGTACCGGTTTCCTTTGTTGTAAAGAACGGGTTCCATATTTTTTTTAATGCATCCTCTGTAATGCCCCTGCCCTGGTCTTCAAAGGTGATGAATATATCTTTTTCATCTGAAAACACAGTGATGATGACCCGCTTGTCATCGTCCATGGCCTGAAAGGAGTTGAGCAGGATGTTTAAAAAGGCCTGGTAGAGCATGTCGCTGTCTCCTGTGATTTCAGAGGCGGTATAGACGTTTTTTTCAATCACAATGCCCTTTTCCTGTATGGTCGGGTCAAGAAATGAGAGGTTTTTTTCAATTATTTTTTCAATACTGCAGGGTTGAAGATCAAGGGTTCTTGGCCTGGCAATGTCGAGAAAGTCAGTGATAATATTGTTGAGCCGGGTGGCTTCCTCCACAATGATGCCGGGAATGGGACTGGAGGGGGCCAGGTCTGCCATTTTCTTTTTCAGAAGTTCGGCTGAACTTTTAATGATGCCCAGGGGGTTTCGGATTTCATGGGCGATGCCTGCGGTCATTTCTCCTATGGCAGAAAGATGCTCGGTTTTTCTGAGTTTTTCTTCCAGAAGCATTTTTTCCCGGCTGCGTTTGGCAATGCCTGCTTCCCCCTGTTTGACAATAAAGACAAGAACAATAGAGATAAACCCCATGACTGCAAAACAGGTGGAGATAATAACCATCTGGAGCCGGAACATTTTTTTATAGTCGTTTGAGATGTTTTGAACGATTTCAACGACTCCCAGGACAGGACCGGAAATTGATGACGGATGCCGTTCTGCCCGTAGCGGGGCAAAGGTTATGATACGGGTCTGTTTGGGGCAGCCCATAAGGAGTTCAAAAAAACTGCCCTGCTGGACCAGTTCTGTTGTGGACTGTTTTTTACGGGCTTTTTTATAACCGGTTCCTCCGGCGTTTTGGGTTCCTATCCTGTCCTTGTCCAGGCTGTAGGAGATGATATTGTTCATGTCGTAAATATTGACCATTTCTACATTAAAACTGTGCAGGGTGTTTTTCACCACCCTGTCCATGCGTTTATGCTGGGCTTCCTCCCGGAGCTTAATTTTTCCGTATTTAAGGACAACCGGTATGACAAACTGAAGATACACCTGATGATTGAGGTTTTCAATGAGCAGATGGGCATAATCTTCGTTTTTCTGCTGCAATAGTTTTTTTACCCAGTGGATGTTTATTCCCGAGATGATTACCGTTGCAAACAGCATGGCGGCAAGGCTTGAAAAGGCAAAGTACTTGACCGGCCGGAAGGGCCTTTTTTCCTGTTTTGGCGCTGTGTTTCTGTTCAAACCTGTGTTTAACCTTAATCTATGTTTACCATTATACTTGATTATCAAGTTTTTTTGAATAGCACCGCCCCCATCGGCTGCCTGTCAGGAACAAGAACGACGGAGGACTTTTTTCCTTTGGTTCTAATGTTCCTGACAGGCAACAGCTGGGGGCGGCGCCCGGTCCTTTCATAAAAACCTGACCATCCAGTAAAAAAAATTTGATTTTAAGTGATTTTTATAAATTAATATTTACAATAACAAATAATTATGCTTGACTTTACTTTAAATCGATATAAATAATAAACAAACTATGGGGTTTACGTTAATTTTTTTTATAACCGGCATGGCTGGGCCCATGATCATCGACCCGGCCACAACAAAGAATGAAACGCCGCCAATGGCAATGCTCTGAAGAGCGTTTTTTGTAACGTCCATGCCTTGACAGGCACAACAAAGCTTGAAAGCTGCTAGCTTTTACTCGATCATCAAGTTTTTTGAATACCGCCGCCCCCAGCGGTTGCCTGTCAGGAACGAGAACGACGGAGGACTTTTTCCCTGCCAGGCTAAAAATCGGCGGCACTGCGGCCTGCGGTCCTCAAACAGCTTGATTTTTTTAACGCCTGGCAGGGAAAAAGTCTGATCTCCTTA
>JAYEJJ010000290.1:0-8663 GCA_034660495.1 Thermodesulfobacteriota bacterium
ACGAAATCAAATGCTTTATTCATGGCATGAATTCGTTACATAAAAAGATCATTCGACTCTTTGGAGAAACGACCTGCCGCATATATCAACTTTCTCCAATATAGGTCTGCTCAATGTCGGATATAAAAAAGCAATAATCCTGTTAAAAATTCAGCATATATAGTGTTTGAACGAAAACTCACCCATCTGCTGCGTTGCTGCAAAATTTTACCAAATTATATAATCGGGCCTCATGTACCTGAGTACACTCCGGTTTTAAAATTTTTTGCGCCTTGCACCTGGGCAAGTTTTCGTCCAAACACGGGGTTTTCGTTCAGACACTATATAGCTGAGCAACAGGGTTAAATTTTGGGGTTTATTATACAATGCGTTGCAGCATATGTGTTTGACAAAAGAGATACCTGGTCTTATGTTAAAATTCGGCTCGAACCTTTACGGTATAATAACCAAGGAGAAATATATGGCTTTTGAAACCAGAGATCAAGTACGGGAAAGAGTACTTGAAATGGAAAAACCGATCTGTCCGAACTGCAAAAAGGAAATGACCCTGTGGGAAGTTCCCCAGATCACTTTTGGCGATGGTCTGGGATGGGGATCACCCTATATGTTCGTGTGTTTTAATGATGAATGCCCGGCATATAAAAAGGGCTGGGAAAACATTCAGGATACCATGGAATACACAGCTTCCTATAGATGCATTACTGAACCGGGTTCTGGAAAGTTTGACTATATGCCGGTTTTCAGTCCTGCCGGCGGCAAGGGGCAGATGCTTGATGACCAGGAACTTGCCATGCGGGAGGCGTATAAGGAGTCCATGAAGGAAGGGTTTTCCATGCTGACTGATTTTTATGTTGCCAAAGAGTGGGACAAAATTATGGCTATGCTGCTTGATCCAAGCCGGCCGCCCAAGGTAAGGCTTAAAGGGGTTGAGATGGTGGAGGAAATTGGCGGGGTGGAGGCAATTGAGCCGCTGTCAAACCATGATTTCCCATCACCGGTGCTCCAGAAGGCAGCCCAGAAAGCAGTGGCAACCCTTCACGATCGGCACTTTACACGGGAGTGTCCCTATTGTGCAGAAATAATAAAGAAAAAGGCCAAAATCTGCAAGCACTGCGGCAGAGAGCTTTAGCCCATGATTTAGCGGCAGCCTGAAGAATTTCAGCCCAGGCGGCGGGAACCCTGTCAGGTCAGCCATAAAACCCTGTCAGGTCAGCCATAAAACCCTGTCAGGTCAGCCATAAAATCAGATCAGCATTCTTTATTTATTTTTTCAATATTATATGAGCGGAAGATGATCATCTCCCGCTCTTTTTTGTCCTCAGGGAATTTCTGGGGGGCAGTATCAGCCAGAATTGTTTCTGCTTCTGCTTTTGAAGGCACTGCATCCAGGTTATGACTTTCCTCTTTGTACGGTTTCCCGGTAAGGGTGTCTCTGACAAGGGCCTCTGTGCCGTTGGTGGAAACGGAAAACGGAATCTGAAAATCATATACCAGCCTTGCACCGGCCAGGATTTCCCTTTCATAGGACCCAAGGGACCCGGCAATGCACCTGGCTGCCATGACCGGTCGGTCCTTGCAGAAAACAACAAGGTCAAGGGTAGACGTATAGGGGGCTCCCTTGAACATGACCTCTATGGTTTCATTAATTCTTATATCGTCTTTTGAATATCCCTTTTCTTCAACCAGCTTTTTTTCAAATAATTGTCTGTTGGCCTCGGGCCCGGCATTGGGGATTTCCATACCCGTTGCATAGTCTTTTATGATCTCTTCCATGAGTATAAATCCTTTTTTTGCTTAATTTTTTACAAACAGGGAGCTGCCTGTCATTTCAGAGGGTTTTTCAATTTCCATCAGGTCAAGTATGGTGGGGGCGATATCTGCGAGAATGCCGTTTTCTAAATAATGGTTCAGATATTTATCTCCGGCAATGATGCACCGGACAGGATTAAGGGTGTGGGCGGTATGGGGGTTGCCGTCGGCATCCATCATCATTTCAGCGTTGCCGTGATCTGCTGTTACCATGGCGGTTCCACCGGCTGCCCAGATGGCCTTTACCACCTGTTCTGCACATTTGTCCACTGTTTCACAGGCTTTTATTCCCGCTTCAAGGATGCCCGTATGCCCCACCATATCCATATTGGCAAAGTTCAGCACCACCAGGCGGATATCTCTGGAGGCAATTTTTTCGCATGCCGCGTCTGCAACTTTTTGGGCGCTCATTTCCGGTTTTTCATCGTAGGTACTGACTTCCCGTGGGGAGGGAATCAGAATACGCTCTTCTCCGGGAAAGATTTTTTCTTCTCCCCCGTTGAAAAAATAGGTCACATGGGCGTATTTTTCCGTTTCTGCGATTCTCAGTTGTTTCAGGCCCTGTCTGCTGACCACTTCTCCAAGGATATTGGTCATGGGGCTGGGACCAAAGGCCACAGGCAGGGTCAAATTTTCGTCATACAGGGTGGTGCATAAAAAATTCACAGAATTGAGCCCTGCCTTTTTTTTAAATTCAGAAAAATTTTTTTCTGTAAAGGCCCGGGTGATCTGTCTGGCCCGGTCGGCCCTGAAATTAAAAAAAATAATGCTGTCGTCTTCTCTTATGAGCTGCCATGAAGGGGTGTGGGATTGATGATCCTCACCGGGAGAGGTTAACAGAACAGGGGTGAGAAACTCGTCGGTTTCACCCTGAGCATACGCCTCTTTAACCGCCTGGACCGGGTCAGAGTGCGTTTTTCCCTTTCCCAGGGTGTACAGGTCATAGGCTTTTTCAATCCGGTCCCACCGCTTGTCCCGGTCCATGGCATAGTATCTGCCGCAGATGGTGGCAATCGGTCCCATCTGGTGCTGGTCAAGAAAGTCTGCCAGCTTTTCAATATAGGCGGCCCCGCTTGTGGGAGGGGTATCCCTTCCATCCAGAATGCAGTGGATGTTGACTGATTTAAATCCCTTGTCCCTGGCCATTTTAATCAGGGCAAACAAATGGGTGAGCTGGCTGTGGACGCCGCCGTCTGATACCAGCCCCAGGATATGCAGGGTTTTTCCCCTGTCCTTTGTCTGTTCCATGATTTTGACAATTTCTCTGTTTTGAAAAAAAGACCCGTCCTGGATGGCCTGATCAATTTTTACAAGATGCTGGAGGACTTTTCTACCTGCGCCGATATTCATGTGTCCCACCTCGGAGTTTCCCATTATGCCTGTGGGCAGTCCAACGCTTTCTCCTGAACATAAAAGCTGACCGGCAGGGTATTGCTGTTCAATTCTGTCAAGAAACGGGGTGTGGGCCAGGGCAATGGCATTTCCGGTTTTAAGGGGATTTATCCCCCATCCGTCCAGAATGATAAGTGCATCCACTGTTTGATTTATCTGTGTCATCTTATACCTGCTCATCCTTTATATTAAACCGGGAAAGGTCCAGCTTCGGGGCATCGCTCCACAGGCCTTCAATGTCATACAAGGCCCTGGTCTCTGCATCAAACACATGGACAATAACATCACCAAAGTCAAGCAGGGCCCATTTTCCTTCTTTGACCCCTTCAACCCCTAAGGGGAGAATGCCCTGTTTTTTCATGGTGGTGTGAATGTGCTCGGCAACAGAGGTGACCTGGCGGGCCGACCTGCCGGTGATGATGATGATGATATCGGTATAGGAGGTCAGATTGCCCACGGCAATGGCTTTTATATTTTCGGCCTTTCTTTGAAGGGCCGATGTGATGTATTTTTCGATTTTTGCAGTGTCATCCTTTGCAGTTTCATCAGGTTTATCTGTCATAGATATAATCCTTTTTGTCTGATAATGTCTTCCACAGCACCTGGAAGAAGTGATGTCACGGATTGGTTTTCTTTAATCAAATATCTGATCCGGGTTGAGGATATATTGACCTGGGGCACCCGGCACAGGTAAATTGGCTGCATGACCGGGTGAAAAAAAACATTGTTCTGGAAGTTGTAAGTATATTTGTCTGAAATTTCTTGGGTGACAAAAGCAGGGAATGCCTTTGACTCTTTTTCCTTTGACCCTTTTTCATGATCTGCCCTTAACATGACAATAACCGGGATTCTGGAAAAAATCTCATAATTTTTTTTCCATGTTTGAATATCAAAAAACGCATCCGATCCCATGATCAGAAAAAAACGGGCATGGGTGTCATGGCTTTGCTGGAATTCCCTGATGGTGTCAATGGTGTATGATTTACCCTGACGTTGAATTTCAATGTCCGAAGGCTCAAGTCCCGGGTATCCCTTGACAGCGCTCTTTACCATTTTAAGGCGCATGTCAGCCGGTGCAAGATCTGTATCTGTTTTATGGGGCGGGCTGGCGCAGGGAATCAGAAAAATCCTGTCCATGCTGAATTTTTCCTTTACATCCAGGATGACCTGGAGATGACCCTTGTGAACTGGATTGAAGGTGCCGCCGAATAAACCATATCTCATGTTCTTATCTGCCCGCTGCCCTTTACAACAAATTTGGTGGTGGTCAGCTCTTCAAGTCCCATGGGACCGAAGGCGTGAAGTTTGGAGGTGCTGATGCCGATTTCTGCACCCAGGCCGAGTTCGCCGCCATCATTAAACCGGGTGGAGGCATTGACCCCGACCATGGAAGAGAACACATTTTTAACAAAGGTCTCAGCCCTTTTGTCATCATTTGTCACAATCACATCTGTGTGATTGGAGCCGTATTCCTCAATGTGGTCCATGGCCTGTTCCATGGAATCAACGATTCTTACAGCCAGGATAAAGTCCAGGTATTCTTCATGCCAGTCTTTTGTTTCTGCTTTTTTTACATGGGGAAACAGGGCACGGGTTTTTTCACAGCCCCGGATTTCAACGTTTTTGTTCTGGAGTTCTGTCATGATCACTGGCAGGAATTCGCCGGCTGCCTGTTCATGCACCAGCAGGGTTTCCATGGCATTACAGACCCCCGGACGCTGGGTTTTAGAATTCATGCAGATGTCAACAGCCTGATTCATGTCAAAGGTTTTGTCAACATATACATGACAGACCCCCTTGTAATGCTTTAATACCGGTATGGTGGAATTCTGTACCACAAAACGGATAAGGGGTTCTCCTCCCCTTGGAATAACTAGATCAATCCATTCTTCCTGCTTCAGCAGGCTGGTGACGGCCTCTCTGTCCCGTGTGGGCACTACCTGGACAATGTTCCGGTTAAACCCGGATGCGTCAAGGGCGGCGCCAATGATGTCCGCCAGGATCATATTTGAATGGAATGCTTCAGAGCCACCGCGCAGCAAAGCACAGTTTCCGGATTTAAAGCACAGGGCTGCTGCATCCACAGTGACATTGGGCCTGGATTCGTAGATCATGGCAATCACGCCCAAAGGGATTCTTATTTTTGAAATTTTCAGTCCATTGGGCCGGACCCAGTCTCTGGCTGTTTCCCCCACAGGGTCGGGCAGGGCAGCCACTTCTTCAAGCCCTTTTATCATGGCATCCAGAACAGGACGTGATATTTTCAAGCGGTCCATCATGGCAGAGGTAAGCCCTTTTTCTTTGGCAAATTCAAGATCTTTCTGGTTGGCTGCTGTAATGTCTGCTTCAGAGGCATCAAGCATTTCTGCAATGCGCAACAGGGCCTGATTTTTTTCCCGGGTTTCGGCAGCAGCAATTTGTCTTGAGGCGCGTCTGGCTTTTTTTGCAATTTCAACAATCATATGTTCTGTTGTCATTGTGATGTCTCCTGTATATTTGGAACGAACTAAGGCGTTCTCCAGTTTCCCGGGTCAGGAACAGGTGATGGTGGTTACCAGATTGTTTCTGTGAATCACATCAATATAGGGCCTTGAGCCCAGAACCTGCTCAATCTTATCGCTTTTCAGTCCCTTGATTATATTTATATCAGCAGAGGAATAATTGACAAGCCCCTTGCCCAGAACAGTATTGGATTCTGCTTTGATCTCCACCGGGTCACCGACATTGAAATTCCCGGTAACAGCGGTAATGCCAATGGGAAGAATGCTTTTCCCCCGTTCCATAACAGCTTTTTCAGCGCCATTGTCAAGGTATATGGCGCCCCGGGCTTTCAGGTTAAAGGCGATCCAGCATTTTCGGCTGTTCAAGCGTTCTCGGCCGGGTTTGAAATAGGTGCCCGCGGTTTTTCCTGAAAAAATGTCCAGCACAATATTATTGTTTTTTCCGCCGGCAATGATCATTGGCACACCGGCCCTGTTGAGTTTCTTTGCTGCCTTGAGTTTGCTGAGCATTCCGCCGGTACCGAGATTTCCAGGAATCCCGGCCGCAGCCAGCTCCATTTCCCGGGTGATGGTGCTGACCCTGGAAATGAGCGCTGCATCCTGATGTATTCTTGGATCTTTATTGTAAAGACCGTCAATGTCGGTGAGGTTGATGAGCAGATCTGCATCCATTAACAAGGTGATCAGGGCGGCAAGATTGTCATTGTCCCCAAGCTTGATCTCTTCGATCACCACGGTATCATTTTCATTGATAACAGGGATGATTTTCCAGTCCAGAAGCTGATTTATGGTATTTCTGGCATTGAGAAACCGTCTTCTGTGGCTCAGGTCATCTCTGGTTAAGAGCAGCTGGGCCACTTTGCACCCGTCTTTTTCCAGGGCCCGTTCCCAGGAAAGGATTAAATCGGCCTGGCCCACAGCCGCCGCGGCCTGTCTGGCAGGGATGCCGTCGGGCCGTTTTTCAAATCCGATTTTTTTTACCCCGGCGGCAATGGCACCGGAAGATACGACAATGATTTCAATCTGGTCTTTTTTTAAAATACTGATCTGATCTGCAATGGTCTGAATGATATGTTTGTCAAGACCGTGGATGTGGGTGAGCACACCGCTGCCAATTTTAATGACCACGCGTTTTTTATTGTTTTTCAGATTTTTGCCGGGTTTATTCATTGTTTCTGTTTTTATGGATTTTTTCATTTAAAAAATTCACCAGATCCTGTGTTCCCGTGCCGGTCGCTGCTGAAACGGTAAATATGTCCTTTTGTCCGCAAGCCTTTTTAAACAGCTCAGCCTTTTCGTCTGCACCTGTGAGGTCCATTTTGTTGAGGACAATGACCTGGGGTTTGTCTGCCAGTGTTTTGCTGTGAAGGGTAAGTTCCTGGTTGATCAGATGAAACGCTTCAAGGGGGGCCAGCGGATCGATTTGAAACGCATCAATGAGATGGATCAGAAATCCGGTTCTTTCAATATGCTTCAGGAACTGGATGCCAAGCCCTGTTCCCTTGTGGGCGTCCTTGATGATACCTGGAATGTCTGCTACGGCAAAGGGGTCGCTGTTTTTCGGCATCACCATGCCAAGGGACGGGGTAAGGGTGGTAAACGGATAGTCTGCTATTTTGGGGCGGGCGGATGAGATTCTGCTGATAAGGGCGGATTTGCCTGCATTGGGAAGGCCGACAAGACCTATGTCTGCAAGGAGTTTCAGCTCAAATTTCAGTTGAACTTCTGTGCCGGGCATACCTGGCTGAGCAAAACGCGGGGTTCTGTGCGTAGATGTGGCAAAGTGCTTGTTGCCCTTTCCGCCGATGCCTCCCTCTGCCGCAACAAATGTATCGCCGGGCCGGGTCAGGTCCTTGAGGCGTTCATCGGTCTCAGCATGGGTTATCAGGGTACCGGGAGGAACCTCAATGATCGTATCGGTGCCGTTTCTGCCGTTTTTTCGTTTGCCCTGACCCGGCATGCCGTTTCCGGCTTTAACCAGTTTAGTGCGGTACAGGTCAAAAAGGGAGCGTTTGCCTTGATGGGCCGTGATAATTATGCTGCCGCCGTTTCCGCCGTTTCCGCCGTCAGGGCCGCCCCGTTCAATAAACCTCTCTCTTCTGAAGCTTAAACAGCCGGGGCCCCCGTTTCCTGATCTAACGGTTATGAGCGCTTCATCAATGAATTTCACGCTTCATAAACACTGACTCTTTTCCTGGATCTGCCCAATCTTTCAAAGGCAACAACGCCGTCAATCCTGGAAAAGAGCGTATAGTCCTTACCCATTCCCACATTGGAGCCGGGATGGATTTTGGTTCCAAGCTGCCTGACAAGTATATTTCCTGCCAGTACACTCTGGCCTCCGAATTTTTTTATCCCGCGCCGCTGTGCATTACTGTCACGGCCGTTTCTTGTACTTCCTCCTGCTTTTTTATGTGACATTGTATACCTCCTTTGTCCTATACCTGGATGGAATCAATTTTTACCGCGGTATAAAGCTGTCTGTGACCCTTTGTGCGCCTGTAGCCTTTGCGGCGTTTATACTTGAAAACAAGGACTTTTTTACCTTTTCCCTGTTCAACAATATGGCCCTTGACAACAGCATCTTCTATGGTCGGTTCCCCCAGGGTCACCTGTTCACCGTCAGAACACATCAGTACATTGTCAAAATTTATTTCTGTCCCGTCACTGCCGTCGAGCTTCTCAACCTTCAGGATCTCGCCATCCTGGACTTTGTACTGTTTTCCACCGGTTTTAATTATTGCATACATGTATTGAAAATCTCCTTTAAATCCAAGTCTCTAGATCTCATACCCAAATCTTTAAATCAGATAAAAATACAGGGAGGAGGCTCTTTTGTCAAGGTAAAAAAACAGGAGTCCGCTTTAACTCGATCATCAAGTTTTTTGAATACCGCCGCCCCCAGCGGTTGCCTGTCAGGAACGAGAACGACGGAGGACTTTTTCCCTGCCAGGCTAAAAA
>JAYEJJ010000291.1:0-8658 GCA_034660495.1 Thermodesulfobacteriota bacterium
GCCGGCCCTGTTCAATAAAATACGCCAGATGACCTTCAATGGTGGACACAACAAGCCCTCTCTCTTTGGCGATTTCTTCCGGTGTCATGCTGGTATTGAACATGTCAAGGCTTATCTGCTTTGTATCTTTTTTTTTGGCTGATCCTTTTTCGGGAGACCCTCTGCCCGGGGGGTCTTTTTTCCCGGGCAAAGAGATCTGGTGAGGATCGATCTTGTTTTCCCTGCAGTACAAAGAAACAATCTCCACAAGCTCCCGGCCATAGCGCTCAATGGTCTTTTTGCCCACGCCACTGATTTCTCCAAGCGTTTCAAGGCTGTCGGGCAGGGTCACAGCAATCTGGATCAGCACCCGCTGGTGCATTACCTGAAAATGGGGGACAGCCAGTTCTTCAGCCTTTTGGGCCCGCCACTGCCGAAGGGCTGTGAACAGTTCAGGATGATCAATGTCCGCTTCCGTGTACCCTGAAACCTGTTCTTTTTTCCCCTTGTCCGGCTGGAAGTCAAGCTCTGCTTTGGCCATGGCTTTGAGCAGTTTCGTTGATGAAAAACCGTTTTCCAGGGATTTGACAGCAGCCAGCTTCACCATGATATCTTTTTTCAGGTTGTTGAGCACGGCTGTAATTTTCTTTTTAAGACTGGCATTGTCCGTTTCAAGATAGAGATGATCCAGTATGGGGGAAAGCATTTCATCAAACCTGCCCTGGAACCACAAGGATGCCTTACCTAAACGTTCCAGGGTGTAGGGGTGGGATTCCGGCAGGCTGTTTTCACTGAAAATCGAGGTGAGCTGATGCCTGAATTTTTCACCTACCGTGACAATATCCCGGACCACGCTCTGCTGAACACCAGAGAGATCAGAAACCCCTGCGACATGAATGGTGTTGGGGTTGGATACGGCCAGCTGAACAAGATAGTTCAGCCTGCCCCCCAAAGACTGAAAATCAAAGCAGTCCAGCAGCAGCTGCTGCTGCCAGGTGATCTTTGCCGCCTCCAGCAGGCTTTGGGAGGGCGGGTCCTTGCTTGCCAGGGTATTAAACGCCACCACTGCCGGATCCGGTTCCAGGCCGTCCCAGACCAGTTGTGAGGAGAGCACCATCCCCTCCAGGGTTTTGCAGCGGCTTAGAGCAACATAGACCTGGCCATGGGTAAATGCCTGGCCTGCATCAATTACTGCCCTGTCAAAGGTCAGCCCCTGGCTTTTGTGGATGGTGATGGCCCAGGCAGGTTTCAGGGGGTATTGTTCAAATTTTCCAATGACTTTTTCCTGGATCTCCTTTGTTGTCTCATCCAGGCCGTAGGCAATGTTTTCCCAGGCCAGCGGTTCCACAATGATCTCCTCTGCATCCCCGGGACAGAGCACTTTGATACTCTTCTGGGAGATGGCTGTAATTTTTCCGATTCTGCCGTTGTAATACCGTTTTTCACCGGACCCATCGTTGCGGAGAAACATCACCTGGGCTCCCTTTTTCAACCTGAGGGTTTCAGGGGCCGGGCAGACATGGCCTGGAAACTCCCCGGAAATCTCAGCAGCAAATGAAAATTCTGTACCGGGTATACCAGCCAGTTTCTGAGTATTCACAGCCTCGGCCTTTCTGTTGTGGGTAGTCAATGTGATATACCCCTGGTTTTGTTCTGGAACAAAATCCGGAAAGCAGCGCTGGTTGAGCATTTGAACAGAATGACGGTCAAGGGTGTTGTCCCTGACCTGGTTGAGAATTTTGATAAATGTCTGGTCAGACTGGCGGAAAATATGTTTAAGCTCAATTGTAACCAGCCGGGTCTGGCCAAGGGCGCTGCTGGAAAAAAAGTAAATTGATTCGTAAAATTGGGATAAAATCTGCCACTCCGCCTGTTTTGCTACGGGGGAGAGCTGGTGAAGATCACCGATCATGAACAGCTGCACCCCGCCAAAGGGAAGCGTGCTGCGGCGCAGACGGCGCAGCACCGCATCCACGGAATCCAGCAGGTCACTGCGGACCATGCTGATCTCATCGATCACCAGTAGATCCAGGGTTTGAATGATCCGGCGCTTTTCTTTGCTGAACCTGTACTGCCTGTTTTTTCCAGCTTCATACGCTTCGCTGCCCGGCACAAACGGGCCAAAAGGCAGCTGAAAAAACGAATGAAGGGTCACCCCGCCGGCATTAATCGCGGCAACCCCTGTGGGAGCGGTAACAATCATCCGCTTGGCTGTACGCGTTTGAAACGTTTTCAAAAAGGTGGTCTTACCGGTACCGGCCCTGCCCGTCAGAAAGATATTGGAACCGGTATGCTCGGCAAAATCCCATGCAAGCTGCAGTTCACGGTTGGAGGAAAGGGGCTGTGATTTTTCAGTTTCAAAGGACATTTGTTTAAAAAAACCATTAAAATCAAAAACTTACTGGGTTAAATCATCGGGTAAAGAATTAAATTTATCTTCAATTCATTGAGTGTTCATATAGAACCTTCAATCCCTTGTAATTGTTTCCAATTGGAAGATACACGCAACAGGCAAAAAGATAAATGAAAATCTGAATCCATAACTTTATGGGTGAAAATCAGGGAACAGGCATAATCAGCTGCTGTTCCTGCGGATGGCGGCTATCTTTTCTGTATAAGACGCAAGCATATCCGCTTCAAAGGCCTCATTTGAGTGATAGCTTCTGCCTAATACAGGCGCCCAGAGGTCAATATCCTCCATGCACATGTAAAAAAAGACGGACTTATGCCATTCTTTTGAAAACCCCCTGTAAAACGTGGAAAACAGCTCTTTTTTGATCTCAAAGGGATAGCTGAGTTTTCCAGCACATTCTTCCATGGGCATTTTCAGAATTGAGGTGTTTGCCATTCTTTCACGGATACGCTTTATCACAGGCTTGATAAAGGTCAGTGTTCCAATGGATACCATGACCACCTCTTCAGGTGAAAATTCCTTCTGAAGCCTTGAGACAATGGAGAGATAATTTTCCTTCCAGCCCCTGTACCAGACCATGGGATGGAAGTGAAACCCCACCGGGACTCCCATATCTGCAAGTCTTCTTGCACTTTCAATACGCCTGTAAAGAGATGCGGTTCCCTTTTCCTCTGCTGCAATGACCTCGGGCGTATTAAGAGACCAGGTAAATACCATATTAAACGGGGGAGGTGTTTCAAGAAAGTAGTCGATACGGCTGCTTTTGGACTTCATTTCAAGAATTACATTGGGATGTTTTTCTGCAAATGCTGTAAGATCATCAAGAAGTCCGAATCTGTTTCCCCACATCAGCGAGTCCGAGGACTGGCCTGTTCCAATATGAATCGGCTTTTTATCATCCATCTCAAGTGTTTCAAGATGTTTTGCAGGATCCCTGACAAATTTGACCTGGTTGCCGTGGTAAAATGACTGGATGATGCAGTAACTGCAGTCGAATCCGCATTGCTGAACCGCATCAAGCGTATTTAAGTTGCAGCACCGGGTCTTTTTTGATGCCACAGGGCACTTTCCCATGATGGACCCTTTGAGATCTGTCATCACCATCCGGGTTTCAGGAAATTTTTTTTCCTCTGGTATAAAATGACCCTTTTCAGGACAGGTTTTCATCCTGTCCTTAAGTTGATGATACCCCTGGTTTAACTGCTGAAATATTTTTGCCCCAGCCTGCTTTCCCTTGAGTTTTTCCACGTCTTCAGGATGATAAAACTTCTTAAGAGCGCCTTCCTCCCAGCACACCATATCAAGGCTGTAATCCACAAGAATCCTCAACTGCTGAAAGGACAGCCTGTGTTTTTCAGCAACAAACAAAAGCCACTTGCGGTGATCTTCAGGAAGGATTTGATATCCTTTTATCTGTTCAAGTTTATTTAATGACATTGGAGTATTATAAATAAAAAAAACAATTGGTCAAGGAGTTACATAAAGTGGTAAACTCCTGTATTGGGCATGAGGCCCGATTATACATTTGCAGCACCACAGTTAACGGGTATATTTTATTTCAAACACTGAATAAAATGAAAAAGCACTGAATCATATAAAATAGGAGAAAAATATGTTCAACCACCACAGCCGGGAAGAATACGTTGAAGTAATCAAAGGAATAAAAAGAAAAACCCTTGTTTACGGAAAAAAGACTCTGCTGACGGAGTTTATACTGGAAAAGGGAAAAACTCTGCCCAGACACAGCCACTCCCATGAGCAGACCGGATATCTGGTCAAAGGCGCCATGAAGCTAACAATCGGGGAAACGACCTTTGATGTCAAACCAGGAGACAGCTGGTGCATTCCAGGAGACTGCGAGCACTGGGCGGAAATAATCCAGGATTCAGTGGCCGTCGAGGTCTTTTCCCCGGTAAGAGAGGATTATCTTCCGCAGAACGGCCTATGATCCGTTATTTTGAGCCGCCGGGCGTTTCAATAATAATTGCATCCCCCTTTGACACAGTCACGCTTTCTGCAAATCCAGCCCTGTATGTCCTGCCGTCTGAATAGAGTACTGTATTTTTTCCTGATTTTCCGCTCTGCCCTCCCATGATGCCGTGGGGACAGGTCAGTCTTTTCCCTGTGAGAAAAGACACCGCCATATCTTCTTTAAATTCAATGGCCCGTTTTACTCCGTTACCGCCGCATAATCGGCCTTTTCCGCCGCTTTGTGATCGGATTGAAAATTCCCTTAAAATCACCGGAAACCGCTGCTCCATGACTTCAGGATCAGTGATCAGAGAATTGGTCATGTGGGTGTGAACTGCATCGCAGCCGTTAAAGCCGTGGCCTGCCGGAGCCCCTCCGCAGATGGTTTCATAGTTTTGATAATTTTTATTTTCAAAAGTGATATTGTTCATGGTTCCCTGGGATGAGGCAAGGACATTCAGGGCGCCGAAAACCAGGTCGCAGACATTTTGTGACAATTCAACATTCCCTGCACATACCGCATAATTTTTTGGGGGAGACAAGATGCTGTTTTCTGGAATAATCAGTTTTACAGGCTCAAGGCATCCCGAATTCAAAGGAATATCCTTATTGACAAGGGTTCTTAGCACATAAAGAATGGCTGCCTTGGTAACGGATTCCGGTGCATTGTAATTATCCTGTGATGCGTTTGATGTCCCTGAAAAATCTATGACAAGCCTTTTTTCAGATTCCTTTGTAAGGCTTACCTTTAAGATTGAGCCGTTATCCTGTTTTATCTGAAATTGCCCCTCCTTTATGTCCCTGATTTTATCTTCAACGGCTTTTTTTGCATTTTCCCTGACAAAGGCCATATATTTTTCCACCATTTCAAGGCTGTATTCCTCCACAGCCTTTTTAAGCCCGCTGATTCCCCTGTTGTTTGCAGCAACCTTTGATTTTATGTCTTCAATATTGGCACCTGGATTTCTGCAGGGATAGGGTGACCCCGGCAGCACCTGTTCAACGGCCTTTCTTCTGAATTGTCCATTGGTGCAGATTTTAAGAAAATCAATGACAACGCCTTCCTATTCAAGGGTTGTGCTGGATGAAGGCATGGAACCGGGTGAGATGCCGCCAATATCGCTGTGATGCCCCCGTGAAGCAAGAAAAAACAAAGGATGGTGATCTTGCTGGCCGTTATCCAGCATGGATCTGAACACAGGGGTAATCACCGTTAAATCAGGAAGATGGGTTCCCCCTGTCACTGGATTATTTGTCAGATAAACATCTCCCGGGTTAATCGTGCTGTTTTGAGATTTTATTAAAAATTTGACACAGTCTTCCATTGAACCCAGATGAACAGGGATGTGGGGGGCGTTGGCACAAAGGTTTCCGTTTTTGTCAAACACAGCACAGGAAAAATCCTTTCTCTCCTTTATGTTGACTGAAAAAGCTGTTTTTTCTAAAATGATTCCCATTTCCTCTGCAATAAAGGAAAAAAGGGAGTTAAATATCTCAAGATAGACCGGGTCAGGTTTTGAGATGTCAGGGATGTTTTTAATTTTTTTAAAAACTTTATCTTTCTCTTCATCCTTTATCTTGATGACTTTTTTTATCTTGACGGCTTTTTTTTCATCTTTTAAGAGAAAGAGATAAGAGAAAGAGATTTCCCGATGACCTTATATGGGCTGTCCATCCCGACCACACAAGGTTTGTCCCTGTTTTTTCAATAATCAGGGCAGGCCCTTTGACTTCAAATCCTGGAATTAAGTGTTTTCTTTTATATATTTTGGATCTGACATATTGGTCATTAAAAAAAATATCAACCGTTTTTTCACACGCTGGCGTTTTATCTGAAAACACCGGTCTGGTTTCCAGGATTTTTGAAGATTCAATGATTTCCATTGAAACAGAAGAAATTAAAATTTTTGAATTTTCCCTTTTAAATCCAAAAAAGTCTTCATGCTTTTTTTCAAAAAAATAAACCGCTTGTTTTAAATTCTTTGTAAAATCTACAATCACAGCAATATCGCTTCCCTGATATTTTAAGTGAAGCTTTTTTATTATCCTGTCATGGGTTTTAAAACTGCCTGAAGGTTCTTTAAAAATGGATTCAAATACGGTTTCACAGGCTGTCAGGTTCTGGGTGTCAAGGCTGCGGTCTATTGTTTTTTCAATCCTCTTTGTTCTGTCGGAAACGCCAATGCCGCAGGCGGAAAACTCCGGAAAAAGGATGGACAAGTATTTTTCTAATGGAGAGAATATCTGCAATTTCACAGGCGTGCTGACCGCCTGCTCCCCCGAATGTGCATAACACATAATATTCAGGGTTTCTTCCCTTTTGAAGGGAAATTTTCTTGATTGCAGCGGCCATTTTTTCAGAGGCAATTTTTAAAAATCCTGCGGCAATTTCCTCTTCAGGCATGGAGATTTGCGTTTTTTCAAACACATCTGCTTTTATTTCAGCCAGCTTTCGTTTAACTGCCTCAATATCAGGCCCCTGACTGGACGCTTTTCCAAAAACCTTTGGGAAATACGCCGCTCTTATTCTTCCAAGGAAGAGATTGCAGTCTGTAATGGTGAGGGGGCCGTTTTTTCGATAACATGCCGGCCCTGGATCTGATCCTGCTGAAACAGGGCCGGCAAAGAATTTTTCACCGTCAAACCCGACAATGCTGCCTCCGCCTGATGCCACGGTATGGATATCAAGCATGGGATAAACTATTTTTACGCCGGCAACCTCGTTTTCATAATTTCGTTCAAATTCTCCCCTGTAATGGGACACATCCGTTGAGGTGCCGCCCATGTCAAAGGAAATAATATCTGTTTCATTATCAAGCTGACAGGCCTTTACAGCGCCTGCAATGCCACCGGCAGGCCCTGACAGAATACTTTCCTTTCCGCAGAAGTCCTCTCCTTTTACAAGCCCTCCGCCTGAATGCATGAAAAAAATCTTATCCAGAAGCTGATCCTTATATGCCGGGTGCTTCCCTGACAGCTCATTTATAAATTGATCGGTATACCGTTTTAAAACAGGGGTAAGATACGCATCAACACAGGCAGTATCTCCCCTTGCTGTTATTTTCATCACAGGCGCGGATCTGTGAGACAGATAAATATAGTCAAACCCTGCTTCCTTTAAAAGATCAAACACCCTGTTTTCAAAGGCATTGAATCGGTATGAATGCATGAACACAACCGCAGCAGAGCGATACCCTTTTTTGTATTCATCTGAAATCTCTTTTTTAAGCCTTTCAATATCAGGGGAGGACAGGATGTTTCCGTTATAATCAATGCGGAAATCCGCTTCAATCACGCTTTGATAAATGGGGTCTGGTTTTACAATATTAAGTGCAAAAAGATCCGGCCGTTTCTGGGACCCGACTGTCCCGCCTTACGTCGGTAGCCGTTTTTCGGTAGTGTTCAGAGGAAAGGTGATACCGGCCCCCTGAAAAATCAGGAGACCGGTCGGGTATGGTGGTATGTTAATTAACCTTTCTGATAATGTGATAGGGGTAAAAAGAATCTACTGATTAAATCAGCTCTCCGCAACGACAACAAAAAAAAGATTTCTCATCCTCTCTTTGGCCCCCTTCAATCTCAGGCGATTGGGACTCTCGTTCAAAATTGGGCAAAGGCTATAAATTTGAAAGGGCGCTATGGTGCGCACACTTTAAGGAAGACTTGGGGGTATATTCAGCGGACACAGTTTGGGGTTGGTTTTGAAATCATCTGTAAGCGCTACAATCATTCAAATCCGGCAATTACCATGAGATATCTGGGAATTGAGGATAAAGAGGTTCATGAAATTTTGATGAATGAGATCGGATGATAATTAATTGGTTGTAGTTGAACACATGTTTTTTTTTGCCTTATTTTATAGTTTTGGTAACTTCATCGGCGCCGCTGGAGTTA
This sequence comes from Thermodesulfobacteriota bacterium, assembly GCA_034660495.1. Classification (GTDB taxonomy): domain Bacteria; phylum Desulfobacterota; class Desulfobacteria; order Desulfobacterales; family Desulfobacteraceae; genus DATFJZ01. Next base: position 8,258 of record JAYEJJ010000291.1, read on the forward strand.
AAATTACTGCTATTAATATCTGGTTAATCTTTTTTCTCTTCTTTCAGTTTATCAAGAAATTCGTCGCAAGTTTCCAAAATTTTATAAAAATGGCGTAAAGCCCCTATCCCTTCAGGGTAGGGGATGTAAGCCATATTCGGGGTTTGGTTCTAAGATCAGCCATTATCGATAGTACATCAGCATGTTCTATCATGTTGGAGTTAACTCAAAGGTTAATCCCTTGCCGTATTTAATTAAGTTCAGTTTTTTTGGGGTTACTCCTTTTTTGTTACTTAGTAGAACACTATTGCCATTTGACATAGTTCCTTTTACAGTTAAAATTTTACCGTTTAATCGTACCATGTCCCCAGGTTGAAAAGTGTATCTCTGTTTTCTGATGGCTCTCTTGCCTTTTTTGAGTT
>JAYEJJ010000292.1:0-8606 GCA_034660495.1 Thermodesulfobacteriota bacterium
GTGATGCTTCGGGCAGCAGCTTGTCAACCACCGTCACCATGACGGGGGATAAATCTGTAACCGCCTCTTTCCAGGCAGCATCTTATTCCCTGACAGTTAACAGCAGCAATGGAACGGTTACAACAGATCCAGATAAAAGTTCGTACACCTATAATGAAGAAGTCACACTGATCGCTGTCCCGGATGACGGGTATGTGTTTACCGAATGGTCCGGTGATGCTTCGGGCAGCAGTCCGTCAATATCACTCATCATGACGGCGGATAAAACCGTCACCGCTTTTTTTGGTGAGCGTTATGTCGTCGATTACATAGAAGAAACTGTCAGCGATAAAAGTACCGGCCTGATGTGGCAGCAGGAGGTTGACTATGTAGGAGGCTCTTTAACCTTTGAAGATGCCTGTGACTATTGTGATGCGCTGGAAGCGGCAGGGTATACTGACTGGCGTGCGCCCCGGGTGGATGAATTGAGAACCATTGTGGATTATACTCAGTATTCCCCTGCCTTTGATTCTGTTTTCGGAAAAACTATTAGCTCGTACTGGTCGGGCAGTACGCTCGCGAGTAACGCGGATGACGCGTGGGTTGTGGATTTCATCAGTGGCTACGTGGCTAACTACACTAAGGACAGTACTAGCTACGTCCGTTGTGTCCGTTCGGGACCCTATTGGTCATTTGATCCTTTGGATTATTTGGTGATTAAAAACGATGACGTTGTAGAGGACGTACACACCGGACTTGAGTGGCAGCGGGCAGATGTTGGTGTAGCAAGAGACTGGTCAGATGCCTGCGACTATTGTGACACCCTTGAACTTGACGGCCATGACGACTGGCGGATTCCTGAAGTTGAAGAGTTAAATACCATTGTGGATTATACAGATTATGGTCCTGCAATTTCCACTGAGGTGTTCAACAGAAGTTCTATGTCTTACTGGTCGGGCAGTACGAACGCGGATAACACGGATTACGCGTGGGTCGTGGATTTCTACGATGGCCACGTGGATAGCAACAATTTCATAAATTTGGGTTTGGATAAAGGCCTCAAGACCAGTGATTACTACGTCCGTTGTGTACGATCGGCACTCTACCGATCATTTAATTCGTCGACTCCTTTGGTCATTTCCCTTGCGGCCAGTGACACCAGTGGTGCGGCACCGCTCACAGTTGACTTCCGCGGCCTGGTGGGCTGGGGAAAACCCGACTACACCTATGCTTGGGAGTTCGGAGACGGGGGCACCTCAACGGAACGTGACCCCTCCCATACCTTTTCATCAGACGGGACGTATACCGTGGAGCTGACCGTTACCGATGCCGATGGGAATGTGGCCACCGACACAAAAGAGATTTCGGTTGGACTGTTGGATGATGGCGGTACCATCTCCGGTACAATTTATGAAGCAGATGGCTCAACAATTGCTGATGTGGGCGAAGATTCCGGCCGGATCGCTGTTTTCACCGGTGATGCCTGCGGGGATAATGAGGACGTAAGAGTAAGTGACGGTTATCCGGATGCCTCCGGCCATTATGCCATTACCGGACTGCCACCCGGAGAGTACTATATCCGAAGCGATCTGTATGAAACCACTTATGAAGATGTGTGGCTGGACAGCAATGGTGGCACTGCCGACTGCAGCGGTGCTTTAAAAGTGACGGTAGAAGCCGGAGAAGTTGCTGCTGGAAATGATTTTTATCTCGGCCAAACCACCCGGGTAGAAGGCTACCTGTATCAACAGGACGGGAGTTATCTTGAAGAAGGGACCTCTTTTCACGTAAAGGCGTATTCCGGGGCCCCCTGCGGCAGCAAAACCTATTTACCTAAAACCAACGCCTTTAACATTTATGATGGCTATAAAAAGTATATTCTTAAAGGACTTCCGCCGAAAACACAGATTTTCCTTGAGGCATCTACAAGGGACGATGTATATGCCACAGAGTGGTGGAATTCCACTACCAGTACGTTGGAATGCGCAGAGGCCGAGCCCATAGTGCTGGAAACCGGGATAGATGTGAGAGACAAAAATTTTCATCTGGATCCTGGATCAGGTGATGACGACGATGACGATTCAAGCAGCAGCGGCGGCGGCGGTGGATATGTGCCGCCTGCGTCAAATGGCACCCTTGAGTTTACGTCAGCTGAATTGTCTGCCGTTGAAGGCGAAGGCACCCTTACCCTAGAGGTGTCCCGGAGTGACGGCCGTTCCGGTGAGGTCGGCGTGTCCTATGAAGTAGTTGCCGGCGGCAGTGCTGCCAGGGATGAAGATTTTTCTGTTGCTGACGGGACCTTGACCTGGGAGGACCGGGATGATGATATAAAAACAATCACCGTCTCCATTCTGGATGATCTGGTGGTGGAGGAGGCCGAGACCTTCTCTCTGAAATTACTCAATGCCACAGGGGATGCGTCCATTGGGTCTGTCTCAGAGGTTGAGGTGACCATCACCGATGATGCCGGAGAAGCAAGCCGCACGCCCCTTGAAATTTATTGTTCTGTAACGCCGGCATCCGGCATGGCGCCGCTTGACGTTACTGTGACCTTTGATGCCGCAGGCGGTATCCCGCCCCTGACCTACCAGATCGATTATGGGGATTCAGAAACGGCATCAGCTGATACCTCAGGCATTCTTTCCCATGGGTACAGAGAGACTGGCACTTACCAGATGATAGTCACGGTGACGGACAGCCAGGGAAACCAGGCTGAATCCCTCCATGATATAACGGTAAGCAATACAAATACAGTTCAAACCATGTCTGCAGAGCTGTCTCCTGAAGAAAAGAGCGGGACTGTGCCGCTGAGTGTCGCATTCAACACGCTGATACAGGGCAGTTCATATCCCTGCCTGCTGGTCTATGATTTTGGGGATGGAGTAACCCGGGATGTGATACTGGAAAACACTGAGGATGAAGGTGGTACAGGTGTCAGCCATACCTATGTGCAGCCCGGGCAGTACCATGCCATGGTCAGTGTTGTGGATGCCAAAGGGCGCAGCGCTTTTTCAAGTGCTGAGATTAAAGTAGAGAAAACAGGGATGGATGTGGCCATTGTACCGTCCACATACACGGGTATAGCAGGAACAGAGGGGTTGAGCGTTTCCTTTGCTGCTGAAATTTCCAGCGGAATGCCCCCTTACACCTATGCATGGCATCTGGAAGGCGGTGTCACAAGTGATCTGCCTGATCCGGTTCATGTGTTTAATACGCCCGGCCGGTTCCGGGTTGACCTGACTGTGTCAGACAGTCAAGGGGCAACCGCTGCCCATGCTGTTGAGATCAGGGTGTATGATTTTCAGAAAATCACCATTGATCCGGATGCCATCCACATATCTGACCTTGACACTGAAGTGGTTCCCCTGGTAAAGGGCTATGGCAGTGACGGGATCTGGCGGGAACTTGACGCGGTGAGCTGGCAAAGCAGCGATCCCAACGTGGCCTCTGTGAAACAAGGACGTATTGCAGCTGTCGGCCAGGGGGCAACCGAAATTACGGCATCCTATGGGGCGTTATCCGCAGTGATAAATGTGGAAGTGGATATTCAGCCTGTGGCCATTGATTTAGAACCGTCCTTTGTTTCACTGGGGGTTGATGAGATTTATACCCTTTCTGTGTATGCTGCCTATGCAGACGGAAGCAGGAAGAAGCTGGAAGATTTTACCATTGACATTCCAGAGGAATCTGAATCTGTGGTCAAGGTGGACGGCCATCAGATCACCGCGCTGTCTACGGGACTGGCACACCTTAAGGTGGTGTCCGGAGCGAATGAGGCTTCACTGGTGGTTTACGTGGCAGAAGATACGCTGCCGCTGAACATCAGTCCCTCAAAAGTTAAATGCCTGCCCGGCAGCAGGGTGACCGTTTCCATCCAGGGGGGCACACCGCCTTATCGTTCTGTGGTTGGCGATGTCCAGGGCGAACGCTGGCAGGTCACTGTACCCGGTGATCCCGGAGAAAAGGTGTATACGGTAAAAGACAGTGCCGGAACAGTGGCGCCGTTCACCATGACAGTGCTCTCTCCCCTTACCCTTGTCCGAAGTGGTGCCGGAACAATTGAACCCGGCGGCATGGTTTATTTTTCTGCCGGAGGCGGGACACCGCCCTGTGAATGGTATGCTACGGCAGGGGCAATCCAAAGTGCGGCCGGTAACACCAGTGGCGCGTCATATCAGATACCTGAAGTGGTGGGGAAATATACGGTATCGGTCATTGATGCCAATGGTCAGTCGGCTGATTATATCGTGACCAACCATCCCCGTCTTGTTCTGTCTCCATCTCAGCTGTATGTCGCGCCGGGTGAGCAGAAGCGGTTCAGTGTGATCGGTGGCAAACCGCCTTATACGGTCGTGACAGATACCGGAAAAATTTTTGAAGATGGAGAGGCCTTTATTTATGAAGCGGGTAAAGTAAAGGGAGATTATGAAATACGGGTGTCTGACGCTGCAGGAAATCAAGCCGGTCTTCATGTCCAGGTATCCCTTCCTTTGTGGGTTTCTCCCCAAACGGCCTACCTGCTCCCCAATAATTCAAAGCAGTTTAAACTGACCGGCGGGGTGGGAAAGGATGAGGATATTTATATTTATGCACTTAAGGGGGATGTGCCTGCCCATCCGGTAAACAGAGGGTTTGAATATACAGCGCCCGGCGAGACAGGTCAGGATGTTGTTATGGTGACTGATAGTGATGGCACCCATACCAGAGTAGAGGTTGAAGTTATTTCAGATAAGTTTTTCATAACCCCCTCCAGAACAGCGCTTCTGCAGGAAGAGACCGGGTATTTTCGTGCGGTGCTGGGGGCCGGGGATTCATTTGCATGGAGTACCGAGGCCGGTGATATTCTTACCTGTGAAGAGAGTTCTTCTTTTATAGATTATAAGGCACCTCTTGTAAAAGGAAGTTATGCCTTGACCTGCTGTGATATCCAGGGGAATGAGGCTGGCGCTGAGGTGCATGTTGTAGACAGCACGGTGGTGATTACCCCTCGCGTGGTTTACCTCTCTCCAGAGGAAACGTGTGAATTCAGGGCTGTTTTCGGTACTGAAACGTATCAGTTTACCTATACAGACGGCAGTATAACACCTGAAAAGGGAAGCGATGATACTGTCATCTACCAGGCACCGGGCAGGATTGGAGAATTTTTTGTGACCGTGTTTGATTCTGCCGGCAATCAGGACCAGGCCAGGGTCATTGTATCATCGGGAGAAAGAAAACCCAGGCTTTCAGATGTTGAAATTCATCAAATTCCTCTCCCCCTTGAAAAACCGGATCCTTCTATTCAGCCAATGGCTGCCGGAAGTGTCCAGAGTGGGGGAAAGATCCTTGATCTGGCAGTGGATTTGCCCAGTTATATTACAGACAAGGATACTGCTGTGCCTATGAACTATTATCTGGGTGTTTTAATGGAAAAAGCAGGCGTGTTTTTCTTGCTTAAACCGGGAGGAGATGTTGCGTTTCTTGACAGCCCTGAACCTTTTCTGTGTAATGATATCTTTACTGTTTATCAACGGATTTTCACTGAACCAATAGATCTGTGTAATCCTGGGCCGGTTATTCCCTTTGACACCTATTATTTATATGTACTGGCCATAGAATCGATTTATGATCCAGATAACAATCTAACTTTTCACCCTGCAGATGCACCCTATGAGTTCTGGCAGTTTTTCTTTGAGTTTAAGGGGTGTGGGGAAGAATGAAGAAGCTGGGTTATCTTTACAGAGGGGGGTTCTATGTCTTTTGACAATTTATGCATTGGTGCTATCGTGAAATACTGTTCGGCTGGATTTGAAAAATTAAATATTTCAGCTATGAATAACTGCTCATTATAGTTCGTCGCAGATGAATTGATATAGGGACCTGGAAGAAAATAATCCACTCATTTTGCGCAGGATTTTTGTCCGTCTTCAAGACGCGGCAATGGGGGCATATTGAAATATGTCCCATTGGTGCAACGCTGAAGACGGGTATAAAGTAAGCAAGATGCGTGGATTATCCTTACCCAAATTATCAGGGAAAATTATTGATAAGTTTTTTGATTTTCTTACTTGCTTTTAAATCAGGTTTCAGGGTTAATACATTTTTAAAATATTTGATGCCTTTTTCCTGTTGATTCAGGTGTTTGTAGTATAAAACAGCTAAATTCATTTGGGCGCTAACCATACCCGGTTGCAGGGCTACTGTTTTTTTGAGGGTTTGCGCAGCATCTTTATATGATTTTATCTGAAATTGAGAGAAACCAAGGTTGTTTAGAATCACAGCATTGTCAGGAATATTTTTTAATCCCTTTTGAAACGAACAAACAGCTTTAAAATATTCCTTTTGAATCATGTGAATTTTTCCTATGCCAGCGTGGGCCTTTGAAAAATCAGGTTTGATTTCCAATGTTCGCTGAAAGGATTCCATAGCCCTGTCATATTTTTGAAGGCCAAAATAGGCTGATCCAAGATTTAAATTTGCATTCATATTGAAAGGATACGCCTTTATCACTGTTTTAAGTGCAGCCAGTCCTTTTTGAAATTCTCCGGATTCAATATATCCCCGTGCTGAAGAAGATAATATTTTTTTTCTTTTTGGATTTAAGGTGTAAGCTTTATTGGCAAAATACGTGACTGCTTTCCAGTTTTGATATTTTTCAGCTCTTATGGCCAGAAGGTAATATCTGTCGCTTTGTATGGTATTAGAGTGATAGATTGTCAGATAAACAATTACTGGAATTATAGATGTCCTTGAATGACCTGATACATAAAGTTAATGCTCGCACGGTTAAGTTCCGCTGAAAGCATGAATAAAATCGGCATCAAGTCATGCTGGGACTACTATAGAAGAATAACAACTGGCAGTCCCCATTTGCAAGAAAAATGTATTGCTTGAAGATTTACTGAACGGTACAGGCTTAGGGCAGACGCTAAATATATTGCAGTGATCAGCGGCGGGACCGGCATTTCAAAGGGAAAACTAAAGCAGGAATTAATAAGAAAGCCTGCTGTGGCGGTTCCTAATCCCAGCGCGTAAAAAAATACATCGTCTGTGAAACAGTGTAATATTTTCAGGATGATCATGAAGAAAAAAGTAAAAACAAAGAGAACAATGACGGCACCGATTATTCCAGTTTCTGCAGTGACCTGGAGAAAATCATTGTGCACATGGCGAAGTTGATTGAACTCACCAAACAGCTGTTCTTTTACAGCTGTTTGGTGAAATTTTGGATAATATATCTTGTGGTTTCCAAGTCCGTACCAAAGGGCGATTCTTTATCATTTCGATGGTATTTTTCCATATCTCAATTCTGAGTAAAACCGTGTCCAACGGTTTTGGTGATGAAAAATTTTTGCCGGGGGATTCATCAGGTAATGTTTTATTAGAGGAAAATCCTGATTCAGAAACTGCATTTCCCGGTATTGATCTGAACGGCAGCTGAAAACCATTGAGATTCGGTGTGACGGTTTTAAAAAAAACAGCAAGACCTGCCAGGACAAGAACCGCCACTACCAGAGATTGAATCAGTTTAGATCTATTTCGAATCCTGAAGTCAGTATGAGATAAATGCAAACTGGGTGATCGAATTCCCAGAATAATGGTGATCAGTATCAGTTCAAACAGTACAGATACCCAGGCTGCCCGTGTTTTTATACAGATCAAAAAAACCAGCATTATGACAGTACCTGATACAGCCAGAATTCTATGGGGTTTTTTTCGTTTAGCAAGCAAAACAATTCCCAGTGGAAAAGTTAAGGTTATAAACTGGGCGGCAAGATTACGATTGGCAAAAGTTGCTGCAGGAGGACGAGACTGGGGAATGAAATCAATCTGGAACAGGTGCTGGCAAACCCCAATAAGTGCGGCGATTAATCCCGCCACATAAAGCGCAGATAAGATAGAATAGATACGGGATGGTGTGGTTAATATCTGTTGCAGGAAATAAAATAATAAAACACAGGCGGCCCAATTACTCCATTGTTTAAAAGCCTCAAATTGATTATGGGCATAGAGTGAAGCAATGAAGGTCCACATCAAAAGTATCAGTACAGCCATATTCAATGGATGCCTGGTTATATGTATCTGTTTTTTCATGAATAAATGCCGTAAAAGAACGGTTGTAAAAATTCAGAGCTCCTGACACCACAAACCTAATATATTGTTTTAACTGAAAATATTCAAATTTAGGATCGTAATTTTAAATGCATAAAAAAACCAGACAAATACCATATATTGTGCTTATTGTCTTTGTTTTTAAAAAAAAATACTATATATAGAAAATGATTATGCATTCAAAATTAGCTGAGGTCAGGAGTTCTGAATTTAAAGGTGGTTTTACTGAAAAAGTGTAAAGTACTTTTATGCTGATATGAAGGATGCCGGAAAAAGTTCAAAAAAAGTCAAATCCATGCAGGATATATCAGTTTAAGGACTCAGGAACGCCCTTGATTAGCTTGTAAATGGGTAAAGGGACGTCTGCCTAATCAAAAATTCAGTAAAAAATAAATTATGCTATCACAATTTGGCATCCTTCATAATGCTTCAAAAGTAGTTTACACTTTTTGTGTTTGATTTTTATATTTTTCGTGCCTTTCGTGTGTTTCATGGTTAAAAAAAATAAAAAGTGTAAAGTACTTATGAAGGATGCC
>JAYEJJ010000293.1:0-8589 GCA_034660495.1 Thermodesulfobacteriota bacterium
TTTAAATGCATAAAAAAACCAGACAAATACCATATATTGTGCTTATTGTCTTTGTTTTTAAAAAAAAATACTATATATAGAAAATGATTATGCATTCAAAATTAGCTGAGGTCAGGAGTTCTGAAATCAGGGCGTTCCTGTCTGATCCGGGTAAAGTTCACCACATTAAGACTTTCCAGGTCACTTTTACAGGGCTTTTTTACAATCAGCCCGGGCAGGGAACAGAACAACAGCATGTTAATCACAAGAGAGACCAGAAGGCCCCGGCCCAGGTAGGATTTAAATACAACAGGTCTCATCATGTACATCACTTGTTTTTGGAGGCAGCAATACTGACCCGTTCCGCCCCTGCAAGGCGGCACTGATCCATTACCCTGATCACCAGACCGGTATGGCTGACCTTATCCGCAATTATAACCACTGATCCTTCCGGGTTTTCTGAAAGGGCCCGGGTTATATGAGATCTTACGCTCCTGATATCAATCTGTTTTCCGTCAAAGTGAATCGTACCTTCCCTGGAAACCGCCACCAGGATATTACCGTTTTCAGTAAGGGTTGCTGTAGAGGCAGACGGTCTCTGGACATCCACGCCTGTTTCTCTGACAAAACTTGTGGTTACCATAAAAAAAAGCAGCAGCAGAAAAACAAGATCAATCAACGGAGAGAGGTTTATCTCCGCTTCCCTGCCCCGCATCCTGACAGAATTTCTGACATTTATCATTTTAAACTCCTTTTTAAAATCAAGACAGCCGCCTTAAGCCTGGTTTTGGCAAGGCTTGACTTTCTGTAGAGAAAAACAGACATGAAAAGTCCTGGTATGGAAACCAGAAGGCCGCTCTGGGTGGTGACCAAAGCCTCTGAAATCCCCCCTGCCATGGCCCTGGCATTCCCTGTGCCAAACAGGGTAATCACATCAAAGGTGGAGATCATACCGGTCACTGTTCCCAAAAGACCAAACAGGGGAGAGACCGCTGCCAGCACTGAAATGGCGGAAAGATAGCGGTCAAGCCTGGCAGCAACGGGAATGACGCATTCATCAATAATCCCAAGGTCCTTTGTCCTGTCATGGGTCCTGCGTCTAAGGATCTCGGTGACAAGAAAGGCACGGATACCGCAATATCCGTCACCATGTCCTTTCTGACCCGAACCGCCTGAAAACCGAATGTTTTTATTGTTTCTGATCTCTTTCTGACAATCGGGATCAGGGAGACTGATCTGTTCAATCCCTTTGAGAAACTGAGAAAGTTTAAGATTTTTTTTCTCAAGCCTTGAAAAAAAGAAAACCCGGTCAATGATCAGGGTCCACATGATACAGGAACACAAAATCAGGGAAACCATGACAATTCCCCCCTGGCTTAAATAGTGATAGACATTTATGGCAGCAGCTTCGACTGACCCGGTGAATGAGGGCCATGAACAGGGTATGAGGTTTAAAATTCTATCCATTGATTCTTACCTGATTTCCCGGAAAATAATATTGGTCAGGGCCACGGCTTTCTCTTCCATATCACCGATGACATGTTCCACACGCCGGCATAAAAATGTATACAGCAGCATAATGGGAATGGCCACTCCCAGCCCCAGCATGGTGGTCACCAGCGCTGTGGAAATTCCGCCGGACATCATCCTGGGGTCCCCTGTACCGTGGAGTGTGATCACATGAAAAGTGGAGATCATGCCGGTTACCGTTCCCAGAAGCCCTATAAGCGGTGCAATGGCACCCATGATGTTGAGCATGGGAAGAAAGCGCTCAAGGCGGGGCAGTTCCTTTAAAATAGATTCCTGTAGAATACTTTCCAGGGTTTCCCGATTCTCGGATCTGGCACCCAGACCGTGCCGAAGCACATTACAGACCGGAATATTTTTTCCACCCGCCATATTATCACACGCTTTCCACTCTCCTTTTGCAGCCAGTTTGTTTACCTTTCCCATTATTTTGTCTGTATTGGCATGCACCTTTCCAAGAAAAAATGTTCTTTCTATACCGATAAGGAGCGCCAAAACTCCCAGAGCCAGAATCGGCCAGACCAGAACCCCGCCCTTTTGTATCTGCTCACCAAGGTTCTGTTTATGGGTAATCTGACGAAGGGCGCCTCCCCTTGAAATATCAATAAACACTGAATCGGATTGTCCATCCATGTAACGGTCAAGATTTTTCCGGATACGGCGGTCAGGAAGGGCTGACAAGGCAAACATCTGCCCGCCGTCACCAGAATGATTTAAAAGCCCGGTCTTGTCTCCCCGCCGGTACGCTCCGGTAAATCCCCCAAGAAGCAGAACATCTCCCTCAACCTGTTCTCCTCTGTCCGAGATAAAACCCATGGATTTAAATTCAATATCCCCGTTTACAGCACTTTCCTGCAGATAGAGATCGGCAATGATTTTCATCTCGTCAATACCGGGGAAACCTGGCTGTGTCCAGAATGGGGTCGAGTTTATCAATACGGCCTGGATCACCTGCCGTGTACATGGAGGTTTTCAGAATTGCTTTAAGATTTTTTGCCGCCACCCTCACGGCACCGGAAAGTTCATCCAGCTCGGTTTTATCTGCAGCTGCTTTCCTTTTTTAAGGTTTTAGGACGGTTAAGCTTTGCCAGACTGTCCTCCAGCTGCTTTTTCTCATGCGCCAGCCGAATAATTGTCTCTGACAATTCCTTTGATTCTTCAACCCAGTCAGATTCCCGCTTTTGAATTTTTTTTTCAACATCCATGGTTCTGGATATTTCCTTTCTGACAGCACTGCCTGCTGAATTATCCTTCCTGGCAGCATCTCCCTCTTTGGCAAAGGAAAAGGGCAAAATCGTTATCCAAACCAGCCCTGTTAAAATTAAAATTTGCACAAAATTTTTTTTCAAACACCACACTGAACATCCTCCTTATTTACTGACACTGTTTTAGAAAAACAGGGCCGCCTTCAGGTAAATATTAAAACCATCCCCCAAAAGGAAGATCCCACTGCTCAACGACCCGGTATCTGGTCACAGTCATATCTGCATACATCAGGTGAAGCCTGGCGGGAAGCAATGCAAGAACCCCGGAGAGTTCAGCACCGAATTGAGTCAGCTCAGACGGCCTGATACTTCCCGACGTATCCACGGCCACAGCAATATCGCTCAATTGATGATTATTCAGAGCGGGCAGATAAATATTAAGGTGAATATACCTGGGATTGGGGGTGATCCACGAATAATCCGACCTGGCCGCCTCACGGACAAACCGGGATAAAAGCGTTTGCCATGGCAGGGTCGGATGAATATGGTTTTCAACAAAACGATCTATCCCTCTGGGCAGTTTTCCCATGGTTCTGGCATTGGCTGCAGCCTGGATCAGGGCCTGATCCCAGTTTATCTCCTGCTCGTCAAGATCATCACTGTCTCTTCCTGAACTGGTGCTATAGTCGTGATTATCCCGGACCTCTCCTGACATGCCCGGATCTCCATTCTCGGATTTATTATCAGCGGTTTCCCCTCCAGAACTGTCCTGAACAATACTGCCGGATTCCTTCTCTTTTTTTTCCTTACTTTCTGATGGATCGCTTCCCTGGTCCATATCAGGCTTTTCACCGAGGTCATCCTCCTCATCCCCGTCTTTTTCTGCAAGAACCTCATACACAAAATCAGCGCTTTTATTCTTAAAGGCACTGTCAAACAAGAACCCTTCGGGCAGGGTCAAGCCGGCCTCAAGAAGTACAGGATTGATCACATAATCGCAGGCCTGGTTCCAGGTTCTGCTGTCTCTGTTGTTCCGCCTTTTATGATGGGAACAGGCCGGATGCATTACAGTATGGGCAGACAGGCCCAGCAGCTTTTCAGATGATAGAATGTTTACATAAGCGGGGTTGTAGGCAAAGACCCTGCCGTCGGTCCATGCCGTGTCACAGGAGCTGTCCTCCGTGATTTTCAGCCGGAGGGCCAGGGAAGCAAAAAACGGATATTCCATAACAAGGGACGTTCTGGCCTTTATCAGCTTTTGATACGCTTTTTTATCGGTAATCTTCACTTCCCTGTCCTTCTTCATTGTATTGAAACCTCATCTGCCTGTTATCCTTTTGATCACCGATCAGACTAAACCAGAACATCTGAACAGCAGGCCGCCCACTGGGCAAAGGCCTGGGTCTGAACCAGGGCATTGTTCCTCCTGACGGCCTCCCGCATCATGAGCACGGAAAATTCATCGGGCAGACGGGCTGCATAGGCCATAATGGACTCCATGTTCTTTTCATCCATGACATGTCCCATCATTTCACACAAAGCAAACAGCACTGCCGGGTTGGAAGGGATCTCTGCACCATGGGGATCTGCAATGATATCCCCGGCCTCAGGCAGACGATTCCACACATCCAGAAAACCTGTAAATTCGGCAGATGCGCCTTTACCCACAGCACCGGCTACAAGATCCGGCAGCAGCACGGGATCGGGTTCTGAAGAAAGGAGACGTGCAACAAATTCCCAGGACCTTGGAGAGGGAAATGCTCTATCATCCCTGTCCGGTTTAAAGTCATGAAGAAGGCCCGGCCTGAACCTGATAAATCCGATTATCTCAGGAGCAATGCCGGCATTTAATGCCCAGGCAATCCAGTCGTCAACATCCACAGTAAAATCCAAATGAACAAACCTGTTTGCCAGGGCAGAAGGCATATGATGGACCACGGATCTATCCTCTTCCCGGTTACCGGCCGCCACAACAGACCAGCCATCGGGCAGTCTGTACTCACCCAGGCAGCGGTCCAGAACCAGTTGATAGCATCCAGCCTGAACCAGCGGCGGCGCTGCATTAAGCTCATCCAGAAACAGAATCCCTTTTCCCCTGCGGGGAAGAAAATCCGGTGGATACCACCGGGAAGTCCCATCGGGGCTGATTCCAGGGATACCCCTCAAATCAACAGGATCCAGAAGAACAGCACGTATATCTTTCAATTCAAGTCCCTGGTCTGCTGCAACAGCCTTGACGACATCACTCTTACCAATACCCGGCGGTCCCCACAAAAAAAGGGGCTGACCAATTGACACCAGGGAAACCAATGCATTTGAAACATCAGAAGGCTTCATTAGTTTTTCCTAAAAATTTTCTATAGAATTAAAATTTAAACTTATTAAAATAAAATTAGGGCTACAAAATTTATTTTGAGAATATACAAAAAATGAAAATTCAAGTCAATTAAAGAATTCATATATCTCCTGATCAACATATGGATGCCCTTGAAAAACTCTCTGTTTTCCTCTTTATCTTAACCGGTTCTTTTACCATGGTTATGAAATGATCCAGACCGGAATAGACACCAGTGCAGTCACGGATCAATACGGATTTTTTGTTAACCAGTATTTCGGGAACAATATTGACGATCATATCAGCCCCAAAGGGCAGTACGTCAGTTAGATCCCGGGTATCAATAAACACTCTGCCCCGGCCCTGAAACCGGCTTAAAATAGTATTGGCAAGCTGCCAGGCTGAACTTCCGTTAAACTCTCCCGACAAATTAATAAACAGATCGTTTTCTACTTTCTGTGCCTTTATTGTAAAGTTTGTGTTCATGACGACAGTCTCCCAGTTTAATAAGTAATTTGAACTGATACTGTTGTTTTGAGAAATTTAGTTCTTCACATAAACGCTGCACCAGTTAAGGGAACTCCACTTTATCAGTTCAGATTTATGTTTTAACAATTTTTTGTAGGATTAAAAAATCATTTGTTACTCCAAACAATTTAAGGATAATAGTAAACCTTTTGGCAATAGTCAAGAATAAATTATTTTTTTAACTGATATTTTTTACTTGACCTGCGCCAGCAAATATTATATACATTACTGTGTAATGAGATTGTAACATATTAACATATGGATAACGTTTTATGCTTGAACAATTTGATAAAAAAATTTCAGACGTAAGAAAGCGTTTTAATTTATCCCTTGCACAATTCGGTTCACTTGCAGGCGCTCCGGCTGTCACTGTAAAACGATGGGAAAGCGGTGTAAAACCGCAGCAGCATTTTATGTTTCAGGTCATTCTTGTGCTTGGACTGATAGATGATCCAGATGAAGTTTTTTATGACCTTGGCAGGCAGGGAATTCTAATTGATAAAAAACACTGGGAAGGTTTCGCAGGCCTGGTTAAAGCCACGCAGATCAGCATTGATACGGCAGCGGAAATCAACCTGCCCTTCCCGGATGTGGGAAGCGCCCTTGTGGCAGGGATTTCAGGTTTGCTCAGCCTGATCGCTGCTGCTTTTGCCGCAAAAAACAAGCTCGGAGAAAAAGCATCATCTTTTTTTGCAACCCGGACCGCCCAGTTTCTAAAATAGATACCATAACCTGGAAAGCTGATATGAAGGATGTGAAGACACAGATAAACAGGAGTTTTAATGACTGAAATAAAACTGAAACAGGATGATAAGGATCTGCTGCCCCTGCTGAAAAATTCCAGTAACGATGAACTGGATAATCTGGTTGGTTACATAACACAAAAGGGAGGATTTTCCTGTCAGCTGAAACATACAGAATCGTATAAAACCCATTTCCCGGACCATTCAGTTTATGCTGATGAAATTGCAGCAGAAATCCAGAAATTCGGAGGGAACACCATATTCAATATCCTGCGCAAGGGCAAGGGAGCTTACTACAGAAATATTGTATGCGATGTGGCATCCCGCCTTAAGGCAAAATTTGATAAAACAATGGAAATTGATGCCATTGAACAATTGATTCTATTTAAAGTCCTTGAAATTTCATGGGACAAAATGAACAGCAATGAAAAAGAATTTTTTCTGAAAGGCATTATGGAGGATACTAAAGATACCAATATTTCAGAAGGATTTCCGGGAGCCCTGATTACTGCATCCGTCATTGCAGGAGGTGCTGTGGTGTCCTACAGGCTCTCCCTGGTTGTTGCCAATGCAGTGGCAAGGATGACCCTGGAAAGAGGGGTTTCGGTTGCGGCCAACACTTTGCTTTCAAGGTGGATATCAATATTTGCAGGCGCCATAGGCCTTGGTATTACCGCTCTGTGGACAATTTTTGACGTGGCAGGTCCAGCTTTCCGTGTAACAATACCCTGTGTCCTGCACATTGCCATGCTGCGGCAGCTGCATATTGTAAAAGCGTCAGGAGTTGACCCGGATCAAATTTTTGTACCTGCAGATTTGTCCGTGGAGACACCTGAAAAATCATGTAATATTAATAATAAGGAGGCTGAAAATGCTTAGAATTATTCTCTCGTTTGCCGCTGGTTTTACCCTTGCAAAGCTTACCAGTGACAATAGTATCATTAAAAAAACAAAAAAACAGGCCGCTGATTCCTATAGAAAAATTAAATCAGCATCCCAAAAAACAGCCGGCGTAATTAAAGAGGAGTTTTCCTCAAAGGAAGAAAAAACTGGCGCGTAACAACCAGTTGGACTCAAGAGGGTCAGAATAAAAAAACAAGCAAGGCCTGGTTCTTTCCAGGTTGAGTCTAAAAAGAGAGGTAAGCAATGCTTAAATATGCACTGAGTTTTGCAGCAGGCTTTGTTACAGCAAAAGTTGTAACAAAAACAAATCTGAATCATTTTAAAAAAGCTGCTTTAAAAAGCTACGTGGTAATCAAAGACGAATTTTCAAGCAGCAACAACCCCGAGAAAACTATTTAAAGGAGGATATCATGCAGCATTATTTTGTTTTTAAACCTTTGACATGGCTTATACTTGGCGTAACCCATTATTTTGCTTACAGAACAGGAAAAAAAAAGGATAAAACCAGTTAAACAGCGGTTTCTACCCATATAGAACCACAGGTGCTTTTTTCAAGCATAAGACGGAGGCCCCCATGGGTAATTATGATAACAGGATCAATCTGCCGGTTTACACTGAATGTTTCAGCTGATTTTACCCCTTCGAGTTTCATGACAGTGCCCGGGGCAATATTGCCGTACATGGAAACTGTTTTATGGGCTTTTTCACCGCCAAGGATTTTTTTTACCTGGAAAGATTCTCCCCTGGCTGCTGCAGAAAACTGGAGATTTGAATTTCTCATGGTTCCCCAGATTTTTGCAGCAGCACCTTCGCTGATGTACACCCTTTCAGTCCCTGGCCCGTTCAACCGAACCAGGGCAGTATACTCCATGGGTGGAATACTGCGCACCAAACTGATTTCAGTATTATTCTCAAGCCCCAGGGTTGCCAGAGCATCCGCCAGACAGGTTCCCCCAACAATGCCTTCAATATGCCCGAATTCTCCAGGTTTAACTTCTGCAAGGGGGATTTTTCTGCCATCAGCCAGATGAACGACCACTTTGGTTGCCATTCCTCTGCCTAAAACTCTTTCCCCTTTTGGACCTTTAACCTTTATTGGCATGACAAGGATCTCCTCATCAAGACGCGTCAGCAGATCTTTTTTATAAAGTCCCATGTGCTGGAACTGTAGAGCCAGACCTGGATTGTCAATTTCCACAAGCCTGAGGGTTTCATTGAAAGGAGCTTGGTTAAGAGATATTTTCGTCAACAACCCCTGAGCTAAAGACTCAGGGGCTTGCAAGGCAACTTGTAAGCCCGGTTGATTAGCCTAAGCCACAGAAAAATTGGTGGCTGCGTTACATTGGAATATATAGTCATCCCAAGGTAC
>JAYEJJ010000294.1:0-31002 GCA_034660495.1 Thermodesulfobacteriota bacterium
ACACCTTGATGACCCGTATTTCAAAATTGTGAAGACTTCTATGGGTCGATTCAAGGTGTGCTTTGTCTTTGGGGGAATGAATCCGTGCAAAATCGGATTTCATAAAAAATCCACCCGGTGTGGAATGTACAGTATTCAATGCGTTGATGGGTCGTTTCAGGTTTAAAAATCCGGGCTTGGTTTTAACTTCGCCCAGTATGCATATAAATTTTGATGGATCAATTTCAACACGTTGATATTTTAGCAGGTTTCATCTGTCATTTTGTAAAATGACTAATAGTGGGCGAAGTTAAAATCAAGCCCTATTTTTTTTATTGGCGGGGTCTTGCGGCGGGGTATACCCGTTACAGTATTTCGTCACTGATTCGGGGTTTGAGCGTTACACTATTTGAATCTTAGCATATGGTAGCGACCATCGCCTTTTATTTTCAAATGATCGAAATTTACCTTGATAATATGCAGCTGTCAGAGCGTGACAAATACTTGATGCACAACTACCTGATTCCTGGCCATTATTTAAAACTGGCGGCGGACAAAGAACGAAACGTTGACAGAAAAACACAGATCCTTCAAAATGCCCAAAAGCTGCTATCAATTGTAGCAAGTATAGATTCTGGTGATGTATATTCAGATGATGAAACAGGGAAACTGAATAAAGCAGCCCTTGAATGCGCACAACTCTTCCAAAGATCAAGTTCCTGCGTTGAAGGGAGAAATGCACAATTAGCACTGCATCATCAAGGGATTCATAGATTGGGTGACCGACAATTAAAAGCGTATACAGTCATGCATAACTATTACATTAAAAGGCGAGATGGTACTACGGCTGCTGAACGTTTTTTTAATGGAAAACCGAAAGATCTTTTTGAATATGTTTTGGATCATGTGAATTATCCAATGCGACCTCGGAACCGCCTAAAATCCGCAGCTTAGCGCCGGGTGGGCGAACTTAGAACCAAGCCCTAAGTTTCAGGCCGGATTGTTTCTCGATCGATTTGATGAGGAAATTATCAAGGTCGTCCCCTGGGCGGCATGGGCCTGCATGACCTTCTGGAATCCACAGCGGAAGAATTGAGGACCATATGTTACTATCTTTTGGAAAAAGAGATGGAGGGGGCATAAAGCGCTTACCTTTGGTTTAACTGCTCTGGTTGTTTTTCACAAACCCGTTTCAACCAACAGGGATGTCAGAATAAAAAAAGGGGTTAGATTTTCATCCCAACCCCTTAATTTTATTGTGGAGGCGGCTTCCGGATTTGAACCGGAGAATAACGGCTTTGCAGGCCGTCGCCTTACCACTTGGCCAAGCCGCCTTATTTTTTACTGGAGCGGGAAACGGGATTTGAACCCGCGACTTCGACCTTGGCAAGGTCGCACTCTACCACTGAGTTATTCCCGCACTCAGGATGCGCTAAAATCAAAAAATATATATACCCCATGGACAATTTTGTCAACCATTATTTCCTGTTTTAAAAATTCTTTCCATAGAACCCCCATCTATTTTTTAACCTTCTTTTCCCAGTCGGCCATAAATGCCTTGATGCCTTTGTCTGTCATGTGGTGGGAAGCAAGGCTTTTGAGGACCTTATGGGGGATGGTGGCAATATCGGCACCGATCAGGGCGGAATTCACCACATGAAGGGGATTTCTGATGCTGGCCACAATAACTTCCGTTGAAAATCCATAATTTGAATAAATTTCCATGATTTCTTCAATCAAATCCATGCCGTTTTCAGACAGGTCATCCAGACGTCCCACAAAAGGACTGGCATATGAGGCACCGGCCTTGGCAGCCATCAATGCCTGAAGGGCTGTAAACACGAGGGTGACATTGGTCTTTATCCCTTCCTGGGAAAGGGTCTTTACCGCTTTTAATCCTTCTATGGTCATGGGAATTTTTACAACGATATTATCCGCAATCTCTGCCAGTTCCCTGGCTTCTTTTACCATCCCCTCATAATCCAGGCTGATGACCTCGGCACTGACCGGGCCCTTGACAATGGAACAGATCTCCTTGATTATATCGGTAAACTCTCCGTCTTCTCTGGCAATCAGTGAGGGATTGGTGGTCACTCCGTCAACCATGCCCATGGCATTGGCATCTTTAATCTCTTCAATATTGGCTGTATCAATAAAAAACTTCAACGCTTTCCTCCAGAAATCATTTGTGAATTTGTATGTGTTTCATTAAAAATGATGCACTATATCATCATAAGCAGATTTAGGTATTTTACATCATCCGAACTGAATTCAATTAAAATTATAAATCATAACCTTCTGATCCTTTAAATGTTCCGTCTTTTTTAAAAGGTCTTCAACCTTTTCACCTGAAACAGGGTGTGTAAATTCCGGTGCTATATCACAGAGCGGCTTTAAAACAAAGCATCTTTTATCCATCCGGGGATGGGGGAGGGTAAGATTTGTATGGTTGAGAACTTGGTTTCCAAAAAAAATTATATCAAGGTCAAGGATTCTCGGTCCGAACCGGACTGACTTTTCAAACTGACCGGCCTGGTTTTCAACCTGTTTTAAATACGTCATCAGCACAAAGGGATCCAGGCCGGTTTCAAGCTCAAGGGCACCGTTGACAAACCAGTCCTGATCTGTAAAATCAACGGGCTGTGTATAGTAAAAAGAAGATACCTTTGTGACAGATGTGGTTTCAAGGCTGTTTAACAGGTCAATGCCCGTTATGCAGTTGGCGTATCTGTCCCCCATATTCGACCCGATAGAGATAAATACCTGTGAAAAATTTTTCATGTTTATTTAAACTCAAACTGAATGGTCTCAGAATAGCGGCTGAAAATATTTTTTCCCGCAAAAAACCTGATCCTGTAATAATATCGATACCCCCTTTCAAGGTCTTCTGAATATGTATGCGCAGTCATGTCAACTGAGCCCCTTTTTTTAAACTTAATTGGACATCCTACGCATGCATCGCCTGAAATATTTTTTTCAGCCCTGAAAATTTCAAATCCCCTGTCTGTGTAAAGGTCTTTATTTTTACCGGTATGGCGCCATTCCAGGGTAACCCCGCTGGTATCCAGATGAAAAGAAAGATCCGACGGAGGTGACGGCATGGCACTGAGGGGAGGCTTTGGCATTGCTTTCCTGCCGCATCCCATAACAGAAAAGGCTGTCAGAATCCCCAACACCACCAGCAGAAAGTATCTATTTACCGCTTGTTTTTGATTGGATATCTTTTTCTGCCCTTTCAACGGCTGTTTTAACATTATCATATCCTGTACTGCCATGGGTAATCCGTCTTGATATCATGTTTTCAATGGATAGAAATTCATAGATATCCTGGTCAATAAGTTCAGAAAACTGTTTAAAATCTTCCAGATCAAGCTCATGGAGCTCCTTTTCACGGTTCAGGGCAAAGGCCACAGCATTTCCGGACACAGAATGGGCCTGTCTGAAGGGCATACCCTTTACCACCAGATAATCAGCCAGGTCTGTGGCGTTTAAGAACCCTTTTTGTGCTGCCGTATACATGGTTTCCCGGTTCACCTGAATCCCCGGGATCATGCGGCAGTAGATATCCAGGCAGGACTTGAGGGTGTTTACCGTATCAAACAGGGGTTCCTTGTCCTCCTGCATATCTCTGTTATAGGCAAGGGGAAGGGATTTCATCAGGGTTATGATGGCCATGAGGCTGCCCACCACCCGTGCGGTCTTCCCCCTGACCAGTTCCGCCACATCAGGATTTTTTTTCTGGGGCATGATGCTGGAACCTGTTGTAAAGGCATCTGAAATCATAATAAATGAAAACTCAGAAGAAGACCAGAGAACCAGCTCCTCTGAAAATCTTGACAAATGGATCATGGCGATGGCGGCATGGGAAATGAATTCCATGACAAAATCCCGGTCTGACACCGAATCCATGCTGTTATCTGAAATTCTGTTAAACCCCAGGAGCTGACCGGTGAATTGCCGGTTCAGCGGAAAGGTGGTGCCGGCAAGGGCGGCACTGCCCAGAGGCATGACATCGGTGCGCTTTAATGAATCCTCAAACCGTTCATAATCCCTTTTAAACATCTCATAATAGGCCATGAGATGATGGGAAAACAGGACGGGCTGGGCCCGTTGAAGATGGGTATACCCCGGCATGACCACATCCATGTTGTTTTTTGCGGTGTCAACCAGAATGCTCTGAAAGGAAAGCAGGAGCCCCATGATGGTTTCAGTTTCTGTTTTAAGATACATTCTTACATCAAGGGCTATCTGATCATTTCTGCTTCTTCCGGTATGAAGTTTTTTGGCTGTATCCCCGATCTCTCGGCCAAGGGCAGTTTCAATTTGCATATGGATATCTTCCAGGGCATCAGAATACACCATTTCGTTCTGCTCAATCCCCTGCTCTACCCTGCTCAACCCTTTTAACAGGACAGATGCCTCATCTTCGGTGATGATTTTTTCATGGGCCAGCATTTTTACATGGGCTGCGGATCCTTTGATGTCATAGGCATAAAGGGCTTTATCCACATCAATGGATGAGGTAAATGTTTCAACTGTCTTGTCTGTACTCTGGGAGAACCGTCCCCCCCATGGTTTGTCTGACATACAATTCCTTAATATTGTTTGTGATGATTTCAGGTCTGCTGATTTATGCTAATCCGCCTGGGTCAGCTTCTGTATTCTCAGTCTTAAGGCATTGAGCCGTATAAAGCCTTCTGCATCCTTCTGGGTATACACATCATCATCTTCAAAGGTGGCAAAGGATTCATTGTAAATGCTGTTTGCCGATTCCCTGCCAATAATATAACACCCGCCCTTGTAGAGTTTCAGCCTCACCCGCCCGGACACATTTTTCTGGGTATCATCGATCATGGTCTGGAGCATCTTCATTTCAGGTGAAAACCAGAAGCCGTTGTAAATCAGCTCGGCATACTTGGGAATCAGAGAATCTCTGATATGGGCCACTTCACGGTCCAGGGTAATGGATTCCATATTCATATGGGCAAGTCTGAGCACTGTTCCCCCCGGGGTTTCATATACCCCCCTGGATTTCATTCCCACAAAACGGTTTTCCACCAGATCAATCCGGCCGACGCCGTTTCGTCCGGCAATGGTGTTGAGTTCCTTGAGCAGCGCGGCCGGTGACAGATCCCGGCCGTTCACTGACACAGGATCACCCTGCCTGAACTCAATATCAACAAATTCCGGTGCATCCGGTGCATTTTCAGGCTTGACCGACATGGTATACATATCATCCGTGGCAGGCGCCCAGGGATCTTCAAGCACCCCGCCCTCATAACTGATATGAAGCATGTTCCTGTCTGTGCTGTAGGGCTTGTCCGGCGTCTGGGGCACAGGAATGCCGTGTTCCCGTGCAAAGGCCATGAGTTTGGTTCGGGAATGAAGATCCCACTCCCGCCAGGGGGCAATAATTTTTATTCCGGGATCAATGGCCAGATAGCCGAGTTCAAACCTGACCTGGTCATTTCCCTTTCCTGTAGCGCCGTGGCTTACCGCGTCCGCCCCTTCCTCATGGGCAATTTCAATCTGCCGTTTGGCTATCAGCGGCCTGGCAATGGACGTTCCAAGAAGGTACTGGCCTTCATAGATGGCATTGGCCCTGAAGGCGGGAAACACATAATTTTTTACAAAATCCTCTCGCAGATCCTCCACATAGGCTTTTACCGCACCTGTAGCCCTGGCTTTGTCTTCAAGACCGTCAAGTTCCTCTTCCTGGCCGAGATCCGCTGAAAAGGTAACAACCTCGCATTTATAGGTTTCGATCAGCCATTTGAGAATCACAGAGGTATCCAGCCCGCCTGAGTAAGCCAGTACCACTTTTTTTATATCTGTCACTTATGTTTTCTCCTTATTATTTTTATATGAAAGCCATCAGCCGTCAGCCATCAGTACTCAGCTAAAAGCTAACAGCTTTCATGCTTTGTTGTGCCTGTCAAGGCATGGCCGTTACATGAAACAACCGATTAAGAGCCCCCAGCGGTTGCCTGTCAGGAACATTGAGAACCTAATGAGATCAAGGTTTCCAGGATCGCCTTGTGCATATGTCGCTTGTTTTCAGCCTGATCCCAGAAAACAGCATCCGGCGCCTCAAGAATCTCTTCGGTTATTTCCTCTCCCCTGTGGGCGGGAAGGCAGTGCATCACCATGACATCTTCTGCTGCCCGTGACACCAGCTCTCGGTTGACCTGAAATTTTTTGAATAGTTCAACTCTTTTCTGCTGTTCGTCTTCCTGACCCATACTGGCCCACACATCGGTATATATAACATCGGCATTTTCCACAGCAGCAAACGGATCATCCGTGAAAACAATATTCTGCCCGCCCTGTTTCATGGCATTTTCCCTGATATCCTCCCTGATGGAATATGCGTCAGGACATGCCACCACGAGATCAAACCCCAGCACAGCCGAGGCATTCACCCATGAACTGGCCACATTGTTGCCGTCTCCCACCCATACAAATTTCAGCCCTTCATAACCGCCTTTTTTCTCAATTACGGTCATGATATCGCTTAGAATCTGACAGGGATGCAGAGAATCGGTCAATGCATTTATCACCGGTATGGTGGAGGCTGCTGCAAATTCTTTAATCAGGCTGTGATCAAAGGTTCTCATGGCAAGGGCGTCAATGTAACGGGACAATACCCGTGCCGTATCCTTTGCCGGTTCATTTCTGGAAATCTGCGTATCCTGGGTGCTCATGAAAACAGGGGTACCGCCCAGTTGAATCATGGCTGTTTCAAAAGCCACGCGGGTCCTGGTGGATTTTTTATCAAAAATAAGCCCAAGGCTTTTTCCGGTAAGGGATTTTTCATAAATTCCCTGGTTAAATCTTTTTTTAAGCTGCATTGCCCTTTCAAAAAGAAGGGTGAAATCTTTCTTTTCAAGGTCCAGAAGGGAAAGCAAATCTTTTTTCAATCGTTTTCTCCATATGTTTAAAATCATTAAAGCAGTGTATCAAGGGCATTGACAACGCCGTCTATTTCCTGTTTTGTAATGACAAGGGGCGGGGCGAATCTGACAATGGTATCCTGAATCAGATTGATAATAAAGCCTTTTTCCATGCACAGTTTGACAATATCAGGGCGTTTTTCTCCAAGGGTCATGCCGAGAAGCAGTCCTTCTCCCCGGACTTCTCTGATAATGGAATGTTTTTCTTTTAATTGATTCAACTGATCCCTGAAATATTTTCCCTTTTCTTTGACACGCTCAAGGAATTCTGGTTCAGAAATAATCTTCAGCACTTCCAGAGCAGCCCTTGTTACAAGGGGGGTACCGCCAAAGGTGGTGCCGTGGCTTCCCGGTTCAAACCCCTCTGCAATATTTTCACAGGCCAGCATCGCACCAATGGGCAGGCCGTTTCCCAGGGCCTTGGCAAGGGTCATGATATCCGGATAAACCTCGTACAATTCATGGCAGAAAAGCGTGCCGCACCGTCCCATTCCAGTCTGAACCTCGTCAAAAATCAGAAGAGCGCCATGGTCAGTGCAAAGGGTTCTGACCTGTTTAAGATACTCCGGATCAGCCGGAATCACCCCGCCCTCCCCCTGAACCGGCTCCAGCATGACGGCGCACACAGAATGATCCATGTGTTTTTTTAATGCCTCAATATCATTAAAAGGAAGATGAATAAACTTGTCCACCAGGGGGGAAAACCCGCTTTGGATTTTTTCCTGGCCTGTGGCGGAAAGGGTGGCCATGGTTCTGCCGTGAAAGGATTGGTTCATTGTAATGATTTTAAACCGGTCAGGCGCTCCCTTTTTCTTAAAATACCGCCTGGCAAGCTTAATGGCCGCTTCATTGGCCTCTGCCCCTGAATTGGCAAAAAAGACCCGGTCGGCAAAGCTTTTTTTCACAAGCAGTTCCGCCAGATCAGCCTGGGGCTCAGTATAGTACAGGTTTGATACATGCACCAGCTTTTCCGCCTGGTCTGCCAGCGCTTTGGCAACACCCGGATGGGAATGGCCCAGGCTTGCCACGGCAATGCCTGCCAGAAAATCCGTATAGGTATTTCCCTGGTCATCCCATAGCGTTGCGCCCTGCCCTTTTACAAAGACAACCGGCAGTCTGGCATAGGTGTTGAATATATATTTATAGGTTTTTTCCATGGTATTCATGGGGTCCCTCGCAATTTAAAATATAACATTTTTATTTTTAACCACAGAACACACAGAAAACACCGAATTTTTATTCATTTTCTTTTCTGAGTATTCTGTGGTTTGAATTCTTTATAAAACCAGCTGCGTACCAATACCTGAATCGGTAAACAATTCCAGAAGCAGGGCATGGGGCCGGGTGCCATTGATGATATGGGCTTTGCCCACCCTGTTTGCCAGCGCTTCCATGCAGCACTCCATTTTTGGAATCATGCCCCCTTTTATTTCATTTTCCCGGATCATGGTATTAATGGTCTGTTTGTCCACCGAAGTCATGAGCTGATTTCGGCTGTTCAGCAGGCCGTCCACATCAGTAAGCAGAATAAGGCGCTCTGCCTGGAGGGCCGAGGCTATTTTTGAAGCAACAAGGTCTGCATTGATATTATAGGTCTCATTATTTTTCCCTGTACCCACAGGAGCGATTACCGGAATAAATCCGTTATCCACAAGGGTGTGTATAATTGAGGGATCAATTTTTGAAACAGACCCCACCATGCCGGGATCAATGATTTCCGGGGGATTTTTCCCTTGTGTTTCCTTGTATATGGTCATTTTTTCAGCAAGAATCAAGGACCCGTCTTTTCCGGACAGGCCTGCTGCCCGGCCGCCGGCCCGGTTTATCTGGGCAACAATTTCCTTGTTGACCTTGCCGCCGAGAACCATTTCCACCACATCCATGATCTTGTCGTCGGTATACCGCATTCCCCTTACAAATTTCGGGACAATGCCCATGGCATCCAGGACCTTGTTGATCTGGGGACCGCCCCCGTGAACCACCACAGGGTTAATGCCCACGTATTTCAACAAGGTGATATCACTGGCAAAATCTTCTTTGAGCCGTGTATCCACCATGGCATGTCCGCCGTATTTGACAACAATGGTCTTTCCTGAAAACTGCCGTATGTAGGGCAGAGATTCAATTAATATGTCTGCTGCTTTCATCCGGTTTTCCGGTGCAGTCCTCTTATTCCCTGGTGCATTCATTTTATAAAATATACCTGCTTAAATCCTGATCTTTAACAATATCCATCAACTGCGCGTCAACAAATTCCGCATCAATATGGATGTCTTTTTCATCCACATCCGGCGCTGAAAACAATATTTTTTCAAGGAGTTTTTCCATCAGGGTGTGCAGCCGTCTTGCCCCGATATTTTCCGTTGAATTATTCACATCAACGGCAATGGCGGCAATCCTTGCCACAGCATCCTGGGTAAAGGACAGGTTTACCCCCTCGGTTCTTAAAAGGGCAATGTACTGAAGGACAAGGGCATTTTTCGGCTCGGTGAGAATTCTTAGAAAATCATTGAGGGTAAGGGAATCCAGTTCCACCCGGATGGGAAACCGGCCCTGAAGTTCAGGGATCAGATCCGAGGGCTTGGCTGTATGAAATGCACCTGAAGCAATAAAGAGAATATGATCTGTATGAACTGTTCCGTATTTGGTGGGAACGCTGCTGCCCTCAACAATGGGCAGAAGATCTCTCTGCACGCCCTGCTTGGACACTTCAGGCCCGTAGCTGCTCTCCTTGCCGGCAATCTTGTCAATTTCATCCAGAAAAATGATACCGGACTGCTCCACAAATTCAACCGCATCTGATGTCACTTTTTCCATATCCACCAGATGGGCTGCCTCTTCCTGGGTAAGCAGTTTCAGGGCATCCTTTACCTTAACCTTGCGTCGTTTTGTATTTTTCGGCATGAGATTGCCCAGCATATCCTTCATATTGACTCCCATCTCCTCCATTCCGGCATTGGAAAAAATTTCTATCATGGGCATGGCGTTTTCAGACACATCCAAATCAACAAACCGTGAATCCAGCTTGCCCTGCTTGAGCATTTTTCTCAGCTTTTCCCGGGTAGAGGACTGGGTAGAAGAAGGGGTGACCAGCTCCAGATAGGGCTCATTGTCTCCCTGGCTCTTTCCCTCTTCCGAAGATTTGCCCGAAGATTTGCCGGATTTGGGCAACAGAAGATCAAGAAGCCGCTCCTCGGCAATACCGGCGGCTTTTTCACGGACACCCTCCTGCTGGCGTATCTTTAAATTGTTTACCGTCAGTTCAACAATGTCCCGGATCATGGATTCCACATCCCTGCCCACATACCCCACTTCGGTAAATTTTGACGCCTCCACCTTAAAAAAAGGGGAATCGGCAAGTTTAGCCAGTCTTCTTGCTATTTCTGTTTTCCCCACGCCGGTTGATCCAATGAGGATTATATTCTTGGGGGCAATTTCTTCCCTTAAATCCTCTGGGACCTGACGTCGCCGCCAACGGTTTCTCAATGCAATGGCAACGGATTTCTTTGCCTTTTCCTGGCCGATGATGTACCGGTCCAGTTCCTTTACTATTTCTGATGGTTTTAATTCACTCATCCTTATATCTCTTCAATGGTAATCTGGTGGTTGGTATAAATGCACAGGGAAGCTGCAATTTCCATGGCTTCCCTTACAATCTCCAGGGGTGCAAGATCTGTATGATTAATCAGGGCTGTGGCCGCGGCCTGGGCAGAGGTGCTGCCCGAACCAATGCTGATCACTTCGTGGTCAGGCTCAATAATATCACCATTCCCGGAAATAAGATAGGTATTGTCGGCATCGGCTGCGATCATCATGGCTTCAAGCCGTCTGAGGTATTTGTCGGTCCGCCACTCCCGGGCAAGTTCAACAGCACTCCGGGTCAGATTTCCATTGTATTGTTCCAGCCGCTGTTCAAGTTTTTCAGACAGATGCAGGGCATCTGCGGTGGCCCCGGCAAACCCGGTGATAATCTTGTCATTGTAGATTCTTCTTACCTTTTTAGCCTTATGTTTTGTAATGGTGCTGCCCAGGGTCACCTGGCCGTCACCGGCAACAATAACACGTCCCTTCCAGCGAAGGGCAAGTATGGTTGTACCATGAAATATAGCGTTCATCTCAATTCCTTAAAAAATCCAGAATACAAATACAGGCCTTTTTCATATGAGGGTCAGCTTCTGGGATGGGCTGTATCATACACCTGCATGAGCCTGTCGGTTGTTAAATGAGTGTAAATCTGGGTGGTTGACAGGGTTGCATGTCCCAGAATTTCCTGTATTCCCCTTAGATCAGCGCCTGAATCCAGCATGTGAGTGGCAAAGGAGTGTCTCAGGGTGTGGGGGGAAACAGGTACGTTAAGCCCGCATTCATCCACAAGCGTTGATAATATTCTTCTCATGGATCTGTCAGACAGCCGGGTTTTATTTTTATTGAGAAACAGGGGTTTATAAAAGCTGCCCATGGCCTGTCTGT
Organism: Thermodesulfobacteriota bacterium; assembly: GCA_034660495.1. Lineage (GTDB taxonomy): Bacteria > Desulfobacterota > Desulfobacteria > Desulfobacterales > Desulfobacteraceae > DATFJZ01. The sequence goes on from JAYEJJ010000294.1 coordinate 11,403, forward strand.
AATTTTTTATAAGATCAGCGGCCCGTTTGCCCAGGGGCACGATTCTCTGTTTATTTCCTTTTCCTGTTACCTTTACCAGTTTTTGTTCAAAATCAATATCCTCTGCATCCAGAAACGCCATTTCAGAGACGCGCAGCCCTGTGGCGTAAAAGGTTTCAAAAACAGCACAATTGCGTTTCTCAAGCAGGGTGCCGGTTTTGATGGAATCAAGGAGCCTGAACACATCGTCTATGGTTAAAAACCCTGGAACAGCCCGCTTGATCTTAGGAGAGGGCACAGCATCAGCCGGATTAAAATCAATACTTCCGGATTTAACAAGAAAATCAAAAAATGATTTTACAGCTGACAATTTTCTTGAACAGGTCTTTTTCTTTAAACCGCTTTTATACAAATGAAACATATGCGACCGAATCAGCGACTTTTTCTCTTTTTTTACAAGGCTTAAAAAAAAGTTGTCCAGGTCACTGTGATCTTCATAACCGGACAGGCAGTACTTCATAAACCCTGATATGTCAGCTCGGTATGCTATCAGGGTATGGTGAGAATACCCTTTTTCCGCAGACAATGTTTCTATATAATATTCAGACAGCATTTCCTGTTATCTTCATAACCAGTTGAACATCCTCCCACACTGCTCTTTTTTTGGATATATCCGTCAGCAGAAGAAAGGGATGGTACGTGGCCATGACCCTTGTATTTTTATAATTATGGAATCTATTCCTTACCCTGGAAACACGGGCATCAGGCCCAAGCATTATCCGGGCTGAATATTCTCCAAAAGTTAATACCGCCTCTGGATGCTTAGCAGCCTGATCAATTCTTTTTTTGACCTTTTCACTAAGTGCTGTTGGAAATCCTGTCTTCTGATGAAAAGCACCGGGTTCAATTCCCATGGTAAACACCATGTCCTTTGTCAATCCCATGGCTTTGAGTATTTTCAGAAACAGGGCACCGGCCGCCCCTTCAAAGGGATCAGCTAAAAAGCCAAGCGGCGTTATCCGGCGGCCCTCCTGCAGGGAAGCCCCCCCCTTTTTCATATGGCTGACAGCTTCCGGCTGCCGGCTGTCTGCAGGCAGAAGCTCAGTGACAATAAAAAGGTCGGCATTCTGGTCTCCATGGCAGGAGACATAAGCGCTTTTTTTTGTATTAACGGTACGGCTTGTAATACCGGCAGGGCTGCTGCCCTTTTTAAAGGAAACAGCACTTGGGGCGCTGACATTACCAGAGGTGCTGAATTGATCTGCCAGATGTCTGATTTTATCAATAGACGATTCTGAAATATCAAGTCCCTCCGCCCCCATGGCCTTTAGGAATTCAAAATACCCGGCTGCCCCGTTCACCACCTTTAAAAATTCAATTTCAGCAGCATTCTGTCCAGGTCTGTGCGCCATGGATGGTTACCCCTCTCCCATGTGAGAGATAATTTCATCCCATATCCTGTTGGCCACCTCCTTTTTATCCATCAGCGGGATATCACTGACCTGCCCGTTTCTGAAATAGAGCCTGACCTTGTTGGTATCTGTCTGAAATCCTGAATCAGGAACGCCCACAAGGTTTGCAGCAATCATATCCAGGTTCTTTTTTTTCATCTTTGAAAGGGCGTTCTGTTCAAGATTATCCGTTTCTGCGGCAAAGCCTGCAACAAACTGATTTTTTTTACGTTTACCGATCTCCTTTAAAATGTCCAGGGTCTGGGACAGTTCAAGGGTCAGTCCCTTTTTGTTATCCTGTTTTTTTATTTTCCGGGTTTCAAGGGTCAAAGGCCTGTAATCCGCAACAGCGGCGACTTTGACAATAATATCTGCACTGTCCATTTCAGCAAATATCTTGTCTGCCATTTCCTGGGCACTCTCAACTTTGACAAGATCAACCCCAGGAGGTGGTGTCAAAGATACCGGTCCGGACACCAGGGTGACATGCCCCCCTCTTTTTTCAGCGGCTTCAGCAATGGCATATCCCATTTTTCCAGAAGAATGGTTGGATATAAATCTGACAGGGTCAATGGCCTCTTGTGTCGGTCCTGCAGAGACCAGGATATTTTTATCTTTTAAATCCTTAGGGGTTAACAGGGCAACCAGCCGGTCAAAAATAATCCAGGGTTCAGGAAGACGGCCGGCTCCGGTTGTCTTGCAGGCCAGCTCACCGGTTCCCGGCTCAAGGATGGAAAAACCGTTTTTCTCAAGTATATCCAGATTCTGCTGTACCAGCCGGTTTTCGTACATATGGGTGTTCATGGAGGGACAGATCAGAATTTTAGACTGCACCGCAAGGATCATGGTGGTCAGGGCATCGTCAGCAATTGCGCCTGCCAGTTTTCCAATGCAGTTTGCCGTTGCCGGTGCAATGACAACGGCATGGGCATTGACTGCCCAGTCAATATGTCTGACCTCCGTGTCACTGGTTGCAAACAGATCAACACACACCCTGTTTTCCGACAGCACCCTGAAGGTGGTTTCGCCTACAAATTCCAAGGCTGCTTTTGTCATGACAACGTTTACATCTGCTCCGGCCTTTTTTAAAAACCGCAACAGTTCAACTGACTTATAGGCAGCAATGCCGCCGGTTACGCCCAGGATAATATTTTTATTTTCAAGTACACGGTTCACTTCAGTTAAAAATATCCTTTTCAAACTCCTCAACCGTGCCGGAAGAGGGGAATTCCTCCAGGGTCGGTGCCACGCCTGCCTCAACATAGGTATAAATATTCTGCTCTCTTATGGTGATCACTGCCCACCTGGAACTCTTTTTAAATACCATGATAATGGATACCGGCGATTTGATCTGGCTGACCACTGTCCAATTGTCCTTTATCATATTATTGGCAAAAAAGTTAAAGAGCGAAATTTTTTCCACACGTCCCTTCAGGGTAAGAAGACCTGACGTATAGCCTGGAGTCTTTACCACCACGGTTGCCTCTTCAACAATTTTCAAATCCTTTGGGATCAGAATATCTTCAAAATCATAGTAAACCGCTGTTGTTTTCCTTTCCTTGATCTTGTCTGCCTGTGTTTCACCTTTTTTTGACCCCAGTGTGTTCATGCATCCGGAAACTGAAACCATGAGGACCAGAACAAGCCCAGGTTTTATCCAGGTTTTCATAAAAGAACGCATAGGTGTTACACCTCCCTGTGAAACAATTAATTATTCTATATCACATGCTGCCTGATTCATAACTTGATTTGTATTAAAAGTCAAACCTCTTTATATGAAAGCCTTCAGCCGTCAGCCATCAGTACTCAGCTAACAGCTTTCATGCTTTGTTGTGCCTGTCAAGGCATGGACATTATAAGAAACTTGAAACAAGATACAAGAAACAAGAAACAAGAAACAAGAAACAAGAAACAAGAAACAAGATACAAGATACAAGATACAAGATACAAGATACAAGATACAAGATACAAGAAACAAGATACAAGATACAAGATACAAGATACAAGATACAAGATACAAGATACAAGACGCTGTACAATTCAAGTCTCATGGTTTGTTGTTAGGTATCTGGAAGAAAATAATATACGTATATCGCGCAGACCAATTTGTATGATCGGGTTGTTCGTCTTCAAGGCGCGGTAATGGGGGGCATATTGAAATATGTCCCATTGGCGCAACGCAGGAGACGGGCAAAAAGACAAGCAAGATGCGTGGATTATTTTTTGGAAGGTCCCTAATGCTGCGCGTCATGTGGGTTATATGAAACAGCCGATTAAGAGGCCTCAGCAGATGCCTGTCAGGAACATTGAGAACCAAAGGAGATCAGACTTTTTCCCTGCCAGGCGTTGCGACAATCAAGCTGTTTAAGGACCAATGGCCGCAGGTCGCCGATTTTTAGCCTGGCAGGGAAAAAGTCCTCCGTCGTTCTCGTTCCTGACAGGCAACCGCTCAATTCAGGTTTGCTGACAACTTACCATTCAAGGAAAGAAAAGACAGACATGCTTGCTGGTGAAAGCGCCCGAAGCCCCTGTGATGTATGCTTTTTTCCTATTCAGATTCAAGTCCGGCCATGGCTGCGGCAACAATATTAACGGCAAAGGGAATGTGGAGATCAGAAAGCGGGATGAGCTGATCGTTTGTTTTGACGGCTGGAATTTCAAGCATGCCTGCCAGAGGAAATTTCAGGATGGCATTTTTTTCAGGCATTCCCATAAAGGCCTGCTGGGTAATGACAATCATCCTTGCATGCCGGCATCCAAACACGGCAAGATCATCTGCGGCCTGGTCAAAATACCTCTCACTGCTGGCGTCCACCACAATGAGGTTGTCTTCCCTGGCATCATATTCAGGTTTGAGCAGGGGAAGATACCATTGTCCTTCAGCAAAAAAGGGAGATTCCACCCTTGAGGACAGATCATTGGTCAGTGTTTCAAGATAGGATTCAATGTTTTCTCCCCGCAGATATATGGTTTCCCATTCTTTAACCTGGCTTTTTCCATACAGAGTTATCATTGTGTTTCTGTCTTTCAGGGCAACAAACTTTGTATCAACCCGATTGTCCACAGTGACAAGCGCCCCATGGGCCCCTGACCCAAAGGGAAGATTTTTGGATATAATACGCCCGGTTTTGTCAAATTTCCGAGTAAAGCTGATGCCTGAACCGTCGGGTGGAGACAGGTAAAGCAGGGTCCGGTATGCGGAGTTAAGGCCCATGACCCTTTGAATATCCTCTGCAAGACCGGAATGGTTCAGAATAGAAATAATGATATGCCCGCTTCTTTTAAAATATTTTTCCAGATCCACTGCTTTTTCAGGCTCACTGAACGACCAGGCTTTCAAAAGCATCAGGGTCAGAGCGGCATAAAGGGCACTGCCGGAGATGCCCTCAAACTCAGGGGTCAGCATATATTTACCCAGGGAAAATTCTTTGATGGGCATCTCTTTCAAGGCCTGCTCCGGTCCAAACCACAGCATTTGATTGTCCTGATCCTTGTTCAGCCGGCTTAGAAAACCTGCCTGAAGATCAAAGGAAGACACCGCAGCTATAATCACATCCCCTTTAACGGCATCCACGGATTCATTAAGCCGGAGCGCTCTCATCCTGCAGGGCAGAAGACGGTACAGCTTTGCAACGGTGTTTCTTACTGCCGCATCAGCTGTAATATCCAGGGGTAGAAAGAGGAGCTCAAAATCATTTTGGGAATCAAAAAGAGATAAAGACAACTTAGAGAGCATTTTTTTATCAAAATCAACAAACAGCGGCAGAGGATTGTCATTGGAGATTTTCTGCGCCAGTTTCCGGTTTAACTGAAAATATGTTCTTGTACTTTCCTTAAACCCGGCATAACTTTCCCATTTTATCGGGGCATGGTAATCTGTATCTGTAATAAGAAAATCAAAAAGAAGCTGCTCCCTGTGTCTTACATTGAACAGCTCACCTGCGGGACTGAATTCAGGCGGGGCAATGGACCGGGACGTGGTAACGGACTTGGCCCGGTTCCTGGGATAATCATCTGCTTTTCTGCCCTGTGCCATGGATGAATAAAAGGCCAGCAGATAATAAAAAACAAGATCCACAAAAGGCTGCAGGCCGTGTTCAAAACTGGGCAGCAGAATCAGGTTGTTTTTGCTGAGGGTTTGGATGGTCTCGGTTCGGCTGCCTTCATAGGTCACGGCAAAAAAGGGAATATCTGCTTTGTTCAGACAGGTCATCACCTCAATGGCTTCAAGGATTCTTTCCCGGTGTGTGGCATTTACAATTAAAAAATTTCTGTCTTTATTCCAGGTGAGCATATTTAACTCAAAATCTCTGTAATCAACGGCTCTGGACTTTACCGACCAGGTCAGCTCCTCCATTTTCATGGCTGCCTCATATCCTGTACCATTATTGTAAAGGGCATCCACAACCAGAAACATATCTGCAGAAGCATTATAAAAAGCCAGCTGCTGAACCTTACTTTTAATTTTTGCATCCTGCAGCATATATCCAAGTACCCCGGGGATCTGCCTGATACTCCCTGAAACGGTCAGATCAACAGGGAGATCAAGAATTTCAGTACACAGCCAGAGCATGAACAGATCAATTGCCATTAAGGAACAGAATGTGCTTTTCACCGCAGACACTGTAACCTCTTCTCCGCTCATCACATGAATAATACCGCAGCTTTTACGGGCAATCAGGGCCATATCTCCAAAGGTTTTTTCGGTTACCGCGGCAAAGACCACCCGCATGGCAGACAGGGCTTTGGCTGTTTTCACCATTTCAGCTGTTGTAGCACTCCAGCTGATCAAAAGGACAAGGTCCCGTTCCGGTTCAATCAAACGGGTCAGCATGTCAATCTCAACCGGTTCAAGACAGATCACCTGAAACCTGCTGACGATTGCCCTGGTAAATCCTGCTGAAAAAAGAGACACATAATTGGAGCTTCCCATACCGAACAGAAAAATACGTTCCAGGCTCTTAAGCTTTTTTCCAAATTTCCGGTGCAGAAGATTTATTCTAAAAGGAAACCGGTTAAAGTATCCATCCTCCTGCATCCGGGCGCTCAGCATTTTTTCCAGAAGATCAGGAACTTCCTCCAGATGAGATTCAAAAAAAGACTTTTCCAGATCCTTGTAGACATGGGGAGGCGTGAGATTTATGGAGTCGGGTTCAATATTGTGGAGCCTTTCCCCCTTGAAATTCGTTATATGTATATCCCTGAGCAGATTTCCATTTTTAAAACAGGTAAAGATCTTTGCAAAAATATCATCTCCTTCCAGGGTATACATGTCCACGGCAAACCGGGTCAGCACATCGTCAATCTTTTTTGCATATTTTTCTTCAACCGCCTGCATGTCCTTCTGGGGAGCCCGGCTGTGCTTCAGGCTGAGGAGAAGTTCCTCCATCTCCTTAATAAGGCCTTCATAGGCCATTGTGACATCAATAATATCAGACTGATGGAACAGCCCCATGGCCGCATTGATATCAGAGACCACCATGAAATCGTTGGTATATTTTTTTTTAACAATAAAAAGCGGTCTGTTGCAGGAAACCGCATAAAGGGTTCTCGGAGATTTAATGCTGATGCCCGCGGCTGCAATCTGCCCCCCGTTCCTGGTAAAAATTTTTGCCGCTTCAATAAATGCCGCTTCATCCAGTTCTGTGTCCGACTTGTTCTTCACCTGTCTGAAAATCTGATAATTTATGGAGTTACTGCCCACAGCATAGACTTCCAGCCCTTTTTCAATCTGATCCTTGACCTCTTGAAACCGTGCTTTTTCCTGTTTCAGTATTTTATAATAATACCCCCATAAAAGGGCAAAATATTCCGATGAGTTCTCGCTTCTAAAGGAAAGGCCGGCCACACTGCTGAGAAAATCAGCCAGCTCATGCTCCATTTCGCTTGAAAACTGCCCGTTGAGCACAATTGAGCGCTTGGCTTCCTCATCCATAAAGGGATGGGCGTTCTTTAATGTTACAGAAGACTGAAGGGCCCATCTGCCCTGGGCTATCACCGGCTGGATAATATAATCCAGGCATCTGTTCCCTGTTACCCCGAAAAGAGAAGAAAAAGCGCTGGATGTTCCTGCATATACACTGGAGGACAGCTCTTTTAACAGCTCTTTTTTCTGAAGCCATTCCAGTACTGCAGCCGCAGCCCTGCCGTATACGTTAAGGCCCTTTTCTGCCAGATAAAGGGATTTCCAGGGCATTGACAGGCTTACACCTGAATAGGCAATGGCATCATCAAGCAGTCCCTGAAGCTCAGATTCAATGACCGCATAATGGGGAATTCTGGAAACAAGTGCCGCATCAAGCAGTCTGAACAGACAGGAGACAGCATCACAGTCAAAGTCCTCGGGAATTGTGATATCCATCTTTCTGAGCAGATACCAGAGATATTTCCGGGCATGGGGGTTTATGGCAATTCTCTTATAGCTCTGCCTGACCGGCTGACGGTATCTGAATTCCTCAAATATCTTCTGAAACAGATAGTCAAACACATTAAACACATCTGCAGCATCTGCTTTGACAAGAAGTGCTTCCCCGTATTTTTTCAGATTATCCTCCAGCAGATTTCTGAAAACAGATTTTATGGCCACAAAGGAAAGGTTGTATTCACAGGCCATGGTTTTAACCACTGACCTGAGATCGTTTCTTGACGTAACCTTGAAATACGGCATGGGACCGCTGCGCCCGGGATACCCGGGTGAGAGAGAGACAAAGCAGCTTGAATCCCCTGAAAACAATTCGGAAATCAAAGGATAGGGCAGTGATCCTGACCGGCACTTGGCATGGATTTCCGTAGATAGACCTTCAAATTCAATAAGCTGTTTCTGCATATCAGATCGGCTCATCAAAGGACCCTGCCAGAGCTGATAAAGGGCTTTATCTGGATTTTCATTAAAGGGAGCTGTCTTGATGACTTCAAGAAATCCAGCCACAGACCCCAGATTCTTTCTCTGAAGAATGGGATTTGATATATTCCCGAACATGCCCATACCTGTGCTGTCCGGCGCACGGTAAATAATAGCTGACATGCCGGTAACCATTCTGGCCACACTGTCCGGCGCACTTCCAAAATAAGCAACGATCCCGCACATACTAACCTGCTCCCTGTCTTAAAGACCTCAGTCTCTCAGTTCCATGACTCAACAAACGCCGCAGCCTCTCAGTTCCAGTCTTAAACAGTGCTGATTTATACGTCAATACTGCTGGCTCAGGTTTCAGCACCCCTGCGCCATATGTCATTCGCACTGCGTTAAGCTTCAATAACACCACTGCGGACCCCTTTAAGAAAATTCATACAGAAGTTGTCATTTCCTGCAAGCATGTCAGCTGTTTTTATGGATGCCATAATGGCCTTGTCAAGGGGATCAATAATGGCAGAATCCATACCTGCCCCCATCATAAGGGTCAGAAAGGTTCTGTTGATAATCTTTCTTTTGGGCAGGCCATAGGAAATATTGGACAGCCCGCCTGTGATATGAACATCAGGAAATTTTTCCTTGATCGCTTTTACCGCGTTCAGCACCATGACCCCCTTTGTGGTATCCGTGCTGATGGGCTGAATCAGAGGATCTATATAGATAAATTCCTGTTTAAATCCGATCTTACCCAGTTCCTCGACCAGAACACCTGCCCTGGAGACAATATCCTCTGAAGATGCGGGCATGCCGGCATCATCCATGCAGAGGGCGATAATCCGGCATTCCCTGTCCTTTAAAAAAGGCATCATGGTTTTAAAACGCTCATTTTCAAGACTGATGGAATTGACCATGGGCGTCTTGTCCACCATGTTGAATGCCATCTCAAGCACAGCAGGATCAGGGCTGTCAAGGCAGAGGGGGTTGTCAGCAATGGGCTGAATGGTCTCAATAAGCCATTTCATGTCTTCTGCTTCATGCCCTATCCGTGCGCCGGCATTGACATCAATATAGTCAGCACCTGCTGCCAGCTGTTTTTCCACGTCTGATCTGATATACGAGCTGTCCCTGTCTGCCACAGCATTCTGCACGTTTTTCCTTGACGTGTTGATTCTCTCGCCTATGACTTCAAACATAATTGCAAATCTCCTATGCTACAAATGTTTTCGCCTTTCTGGCCGCAGAACCGGCATCCGCTGCAAATCCGTCCGCACCAATTTCATCGGCAAAGGACTGGGTAACAGGAGCGCCGCCGACCATTATCTTGACCTGTTCTCTTAACCCGCCTTCTGTGACTGCGTCAATAGTTTTTTTCATCATGGGCATTGTTGTTGTCAAAAGTGCGGACAGGCAGAGAATAGTGGCATTCTTTTTTTTGATCTCTTCAACAAATTTTTCAGGCGCAATATCCACACCAAGGTTATGAACATCCAAACCGGCACTCTCGATCATCATGGCAACCAGATTCTTCCCGATATCATGGAGATCGCCTTTTACCGTGCCGATCACAACACTTCCCTTGGCTTTACTCTCCTCTTCCTTTAAAAGGGGTTTCAGCAGTTCAACACAGCGGCTCATGGCCTGGGCAGCCATAAGCACCTCAGGTATAAACATATCCTCATTTTCCATTTTTTCGCCCACAATGTCCATTCCTGCGATCAGGCCGCTGTTGAGAATTTCTTCAGCCGGGACCTTTTCCTCCAGAGCCTTTTCCACCAGCTCAAGCAGTTTATCACCATCACAGTTTACCAGTGTTTCCTGAATTTCATTAAAATCAGTCATTAATTTTACAATTTACAAAACCTGATCAAAAACCGGTTTTGAAGGATGCCTTTTTTCATCCCGTTTAAATTATATGAAAGCCGTCAGTCTCCAGCCATCAGCAATCAGCAATCAGCCTTCAGTCTCCAGCCATCAGCAATCAGCAATCAGCAATCAGCCTTCAGTCTCCAGCCATCAGCAATCAGCCTCCAGCCTTCAGCACTCAGTTATCTGCACTCATTTTCCAGTAAAGAATTACAGTTTTTTCCCTGCTGGTTACTGACAGCTGAGGGCTGTCATGATCTGTTGTGGCCGCTCAGGCCATGAATGTTTATATCTGCTTATAGAAATTAAAGCAATATGTCAAATTTTTCCCGGATTTCCCTGTCAATCTCATCGGAGAACTGGGAGGGGGCACTTTTTGCAATCAATTGAGCCGCCATTTTTTTTGCTCTTTCTCTGGTATCCAGAGATCCGCCTTTTTCCCATTTTGAACGGCTTTTTTTGTCTGCAACCCCGTTACCTGCAAAGTATTCTGTTTTCATATGGGACATGGTATGGGGGGATGTCATAAAATTTCCGCCCGGCCCGACTGAATCAATCACCTCCAGGGCAAGATGTTCCGGATCCACATCAATTCCCTTGAGAACCCTGCAGCAGTTGCCAATGATTTCATCATCAATCACATACTGCTCATGGGCAATGGTGAGCATGGATTCCAGCATGCCGGCACTGTGGTGGATATAGTTGGACCCCCCCATGGCAGCCAGAACAGAAGTAAAGGCCTTTTCCCATCCTGCCTGAATATCCGGCAGTTTGGAATCTGTCAGCCCGGCTGAATTGTAATTGGGCACTTTGATAAAACTTGACAATTGGTGAATGGCAGCATTCATCATACCGCACTCCACAGCGCCGCCTGAGTATCCCATGGTTTTGAGATTGGCAAGACCGGGAATCCCGCCGTAAATGGTGGGAGCACCCGGACGGGTAATCTGACAGATGGCAATGCCTGCCATCTGTTCGGCATGGAGCTGAGCCAGTGTCCCCGCCATGGTCAGCGGCGAGGTGGAGCCGGCCATGGGGGCACTGGAAAGGGCCACGGCAATATTGTTCCGGTTGGCCTCCTGCATGATATGGGTGGACTGGGTGCAAAGCTTTAATGGACTGATGGCAAAGGAGGTGATCACTGAAATAAAGGGCCTGGCCATGAGTTCTTCTTTTCCACCGGCAATAACAGCGGCCAGTTTTAAAACATCCTGAAATCCTTTTTCATCGTTCACCCCTGACATCACATGCTTGGTAGATGCCTTAAGGCAGGCATAATACATATTGATATCATAGGCAGATTCAGGGATATCCGTGGGGATGCAGGGCCGCAGCAGAAAATGGATATTGTCCAGCTGATTTACCAGCCTGGACACGTTGTAAAGATCGTTAAGTGTGGTGGGCCTGGCCTCTCCTGTTTCAGGGTCCAGAATTTTGATGGCCGCTCCGCCGGTTCCAAGGTAAACTTTGTTACCTGAAAGTTCCAGGTCATTTTCGGGATCACGTCCGTAGAGCATTACCTTTTCAGGGGCCTTTGCCACATTTTCAACAATCAAATCCCTTGAAAACCTGATTTTCCGATTATCCCTGTCAACATCAGCGCCGTTTTTCTCAAGCATCTCTGCTGTATCCCCGAGACCCTGTTCATACCCCACCCCGGTGGTCTCCAGAATGGTGAGGGAAGCTTCATGTATATTTATTACCTGTTCCTGAGTAAGGGGACGATACTGTCCCCCTGTCAGACCTTTTAAATCCATTTTATCCTCCTTGTGTTTACCTTGTTATCCATGGCAGTGCATCAAAATATTCTGGAAACCTCCCTGATAAAGCCTGAGACGGAAAAAGCATGATACTGTCGTATTACTGCAGTTCATTCAACTCGATTATCATATTTTTCTATGGAAGAACCGATTAAGAGCAACCGCTGGGGACGGCGCTATTCAAAAAAAACTTGATGATTGAGTATAAACAATATTTGTACAGGAAACAACAGTCAATCTGTAAAAAATGACATTGGTTTTAAATCATGTCAAGGACAATGTAACAAAACCTGTCATAAAAAAGAAGAAAAATCAAACAGAAAATTATTTAAAAAAAATCTGACAAAGTGTTATAGTCATCCATAATATTTTTATATGAAAGCCATCAGCCTTCAACCTCCCTTAGTACTCAGTTATCAGCTTTCAGTAAACAATTACAAGTTTTTCCCTGCTGATTACTGACAGCTGATGGCTTTCATGATTTGCTGTGGCCGATCAGGCCATAAATATTTTTATAAGAAACAATCGTCAAAGCATTGCCCTTGGCAGCGTTTCATTCCACGTTGTGACCGGATCGATGATCATGGTCCGGCCATGCCGGTTATAAAAAATTTGATCATCGAGTTAAAGGAATTTATTGTATGATTACGGTATATGTAGAAACATTTGACATCACCTTTAAAATGAAAAAAGGAACATCCCTTTACAATGGACTTGAGCAGGCCGGTATACAGATAGAAACCCCCTGCGGCGGCAAAGGAATATGCGGAAAGTGTACTGTCCTGGTTGGTGACCCGAAAAACACCCCCTTAACCCCCCATAAATCCATAACTGACAAGGATGCTGAACAGGGAGTCAGACTGGCCTGCCGCCTGGTTCCGGAAACAGATATATCCATAAACACCACGGAAAACTTTTTTTTAAAACAGGAAGCAGATAAGGGAGTGATTCTAGAAGCCGGAAAAATTTCAGAAAACACCCTTAAGCCGGCTGCTGAACTGATCTGTGAGGGCAACAGGCATTTTATTGACTATGCCAGTGAAGAAAAAATAAAAATCCCTGTTTCATGGAAAAAATCATTTGAACCCAAGGGATTTGCCATAGATATCGGCACCACCACCCTTGCTGTATGCCTTGTTTCCCTTAAAACCGGAGAAATTCTCGCATCAAGCGCCAGCCTTAATCCCCAGACCCGCCTGGGACACGATGTGCTCACCCGAATCCAGCATGCATCCACGCTAAAGGGACAGCAGGAGCTCACAGGCATGATCCAGGATGAACTGAACCGGCTTCTGGATGAAACATGTCAACAATCGGATTCCGCTTCAGAAGAAATAATAGACATAACCATCGGTGCAAACACAACCATGGTGGAACTGGCAGCAGGGATTGACCCCTCTCCTTTAGGGGTGCTTCCTTTTACCGTTGACATCAAAGGCAGCACCACCTATCCAGCAGATGATTTCAAGCTCAAGGTAAACCCCTCGGCCAGGGTTTATATTCCCCCGGTGCCCCATGCCTATGTGGGCACGGATATCAGTGCAGGACTGGTATGCTGCCCTGATTTTTTTGATGACTCCCAGGTAATCCTGTTTATTGATCTCGGCACCAACGGGGAAATCTGCCTCAATGCCCGGGGCAAAAGACTGAACACTTCAACGGCAACAGGGCCTGCCTTTGAGGGAATGAGTATTTCAACGGGAATGAGGGCTGAAAACGGGGCAGTGGATCATGTAAGATTAAACGGATCAGACCTGGTGTTTCATACCATTGGCAATAAAAAAATCAGGGGAATCTGCGGAAGCGGAATTCTGGATTTTACAGCCGCCCTTCTTCAAAGGGGGGATCTGGATTCAACAGGCAGATTTGTCTTAAAGGAAAATAAAAATGAACCCCACCAGGATACGCCCCATGTGGTGGAGATAGACAAAAAAAAGTATTTTAAATACAGCGACACCCTTTATATAACTCAAAAGGACATCCGCCAGATTCAACTGGCCAAGTCCGCCCTGAGAAGCGGCATTGACATGATGCTGCACACCCTGTCCATTCCCTGTGACCAGATTGACAAAATCTATCTGGCCGGTGGATTCGGCAAATATCTTAACCCGGAAAATATGGAAAGAATCGGAATTATCCCTGAAAACACAGCCGAAAAACTTTTTTTTATCGGCAATGCCTCCATAGACGGCAGTATACGCCTTTTAACCGATGTCAGCCGCCGCAGATTTCTGGAAAGTCATGTCAACGATATGGAGCACCTGGAACTGGGTGCTTCCCCTGAATTTATGGACAAATTTGTCAAAAACCTTAATTTCCCTGATTTTTAAACAGGTGTCTTTAAAAAAAACCAAAAACAATAAAGAGCATTAGCGGTTTTAAGCGGCAGCTGTGAGCACGGATGCTCAAAACAGCTGCCGCTCGCATCAAGGCAAATCATGGATGATTTGCGAGGGCCGAAGGCAAGCGACTGCTTACATGAGCGGAGGACAATACCCCGGACCGGCTGCCGGCGCACCACGATTTTCATATAACCATCATGATGCGCAGCATCACAACGAAGGATGAAACTTGAAAGAGGACGTTACTTGTCTCTTGTTTCAAGTTTCTTATAAACCGGCATGGCCGGACCATGATCACCGACCCGGCCACAACGAAAAATGAAAGCTGTTAGCCGAGTACTGACGGCTGATGGCTTTCATATAAAAAAGTCATGGGAAACCGAATATACAAAATCCCCATGGTATTACCCCGTCCGGAACGAGACCCGCGGTTGAATGTCCTGTGACTCTGAATTTTCCTGGACAGGGTATTTAGTGTCTGGACGGCTCGTAGAGGGGTTCGTAACTGAGGTCAAAAATCTACCATAATATAGCATAATGTATTCTAACCTCAGCTAATTGCTCTCTAAAATATTGTATTAATTCCGACTCTTTTCTCTTTACTTAGCTATATTCCTATAGTATTCTGTTTTCATACGGTGAGTCCCACCGGATTTTAAGCCTGTGGAGAACGTAGCTCCGGCTGAAAGTTCCTTTTCAGTGAAACTGCCTCTGTGAAACAGGAAGAAAAGGATAGATAATTTTAGATTGTCTTAGATCTTTCAGGACGGTTCAAACACTGTTTAAGAAAGCTATTTTCTCTTCTTGATAATAAGGCCAACGCCTGTCAGCCAGCTCTTTGCCACAGCATCGGGCTTTTCTCCATTGACATTGACCCTGTAGTTCAGCCGCGTCATGGTTCCCGTGTCCAGAGATGCGCCAAGCTCGCTTAAAATCAGCTTTAATTCAGGATAGGCGTTCAGCACAGATGCCCGGACAACTGGTGCTGGATTGTAAATGGGAAAATAGTTCTTGTCATCTTCAAGGACGGTAAGATTATAATCTTTTATCTCTCCATCCGTGGCAAACGCCATGCCGCACATGGCCTGACCGTCTCTGACTGCCTTTTTGGCAAGGGATGTTTCCATTTTTTTCACATTAGAATCCGGTATATCCTCTCCAAATTCAAGCCCATAGTATTCCATCATCCCTTTGAACCCGTCGGCTCTGGAGTAGAACTCTGTATTGGTGGAAACACTCATCTTCCCGGGATTTGCCTTTGTCCAGGCGGCCCACTCCGACAAGGTTTTGATATTGAGCCGGTCTGCCGTGGATGCTTTCATGATAATGGCGTAGGTATTGTTGAATTGTGCAGGAGCAAGCCATACCAGATCGTTTTTTTCATCAATGGCCTTTACTTTTTCAAAGAGCTGGTCTGCGTCCCTGACCACTTCTTTTTTCTTGAAAAATGTCAGCCAGGCCGTTCCTGTATATTCCATATACACATCAATCTGACCCTGTTTAAGGGCTTCCCTGTTTACATTGGTTCCTCCGAGGCTTGTCTGGTCCACCACGGGAATTCCCCTGTTTTTTAACAGGTTAACCATGATTTTTCCCAGAATAATCTGCTCGGTAAACCCTTTTGATCCAACCTTGACAGGACTTTTGGCAAAAGAGAGTAAGGGCAGCGTTAAAAAACCAAGTACAACAAAAACAACAACCAGTTTCTTTTTCATGTAAATCCTCCTTATAAAAACATTCAAATCAAACATAGCCCACCAATATACTGACTCAGCAAATCCAGGTGTTTAACAAACTCCTGGATATACTGTTCAGCGTGTCACTATACAGCTTCGGCAAGAATACCTCGGCTGACAAGACCTTTTTCTGACCATTCAAGAATATAATCAAACAGCATGGCAATAACAGCAACCGGAACCGCACCTGCCATCATGATGCCCATGTCCACCAGGGCAATGCCGGTAAAAATCCAGAATCCAAGCCCGCCTCCCCCTATGAGGGTGGCCAGGGGGGCCGTTCCAACAATAATGGCCGTGGAGGTTCTAACTCCCCCCATAATAACCGGCAGGGCATTGGGAATTTCTATTTTAAAAAGGATCTGCTGCTTTGTCATTCCCATGCCAGTTGCCGCTTCAATAATATCGTCGCTGATTCCTTTTATGCCGGAATAGGTGTTCCTGACCACCGGTGCCACAGTATGAAGGAAAAGAGCCGTCAGTGCCGGTATCATGCCTATGCCGGACATGCCGATCAACGGCAGAAATCCATAGGCCAGGGCAATCACCCCCAGGGAGGGAACCGACTGCCACACATTGACAATCGCCATAACAACCGTTGCCGCCTTTTCCATTCCTTTCCGGGTCATGATCACCCCAAGTAAAAGGCCAATACTTACAGATGCGGCCATACTGATGATCACAAGTATGAAGTGCTGAAAAACCAGGGTAAAGAATTCTGAAATATTTTTTATGGTGTAATCCCAGGCCCCGTAGAATTTATACAGCCACGCAATGAAAATTACCGTTAAAATTATGGGCGTTATTTTTTTCAACCAGTACAATAAAAGTTTAGATGTCATGGCAGTTTTATCCTTTCAGGGTTTCTTTGATATCCTCGGTATGGAGCCAGCCTAAAACCTGACCTGCATCATCCACAACAATTAAAAACCCGTAATCATGGGTAAATATTTCTGACAGACCGTCTTTTAAGCTTGAATGGGCAGGCAGAAAGGCTCTGGTCGGCTGGGCAGCCGCTTTAACCGTTTTAGCGCCTTCAGGTATGGCATCTGCTTTAAGCATGCCCTTTAAAAGCCCGTCGCTGTCCACGCTGATCAGATAGGACGTATCCCACTCGGAAAAAAGAGTATTCGCTTTTTCAATGGTGTCTGTTTCCTGCACTACAGGGGGATTGTCCTTCATGGCCCGTTTTATGGTAAACAGATTCAGGCGCTTAAGGGTTCTGTCCCCGCCGACAAAATCACTTACAAATTCATTTTTCGGATGGGTCAGAATTGCTTCAGGTGTGGAAAACTGTACCAGTTTTCCCGCTTTTAACAGGCAGATCTTATCCCCCATTTTAATGGCTTCATCAATGTCATGGGTAACAAACACAATGGTTTTTTTCAATTTGGTCTGAATTTTTAAAAATTCATCCTGGAGACTGGCCCGGTTAATGGGATCTATTGCCCCAAAGGGCTCATCCATGAGCATGATCGGCGGATCACCTGCCATTCCCCTGGCAACTCCAACCCGCTGCTGCTGGCCTCCGGAAAGCTCCCTGGGATACCTGTCCCTGAACTCCTCCGGGGCCAGATTAACAATTTCAAGCAGGCTTTGTACTTTTTCGTCAATTTTCCCCTTGTTCCAGCCGAGAAGCTTTGGAATAATGGCAATGTTTTCGCCAATGGTCATATTGGGAAAAAGACCGATATTCTGAATCACATAACCGATTTTTCTTCTTAAGGTGATGGTGTTGAGATTGGCAATATTCTTCCCGTCAATAAATATTTTCCCGCTGGTTATGGAGATAAGACGGTTGATCATTTTCATAGCCGTACTTTTTCCACATCCTGAAGGACCAACAAAAGTGCATATCTCCCCTTCCTCCAGATCAAAGGAAAGGTCATCGACCGCCTTGATATGGTCTGCGCCCGGATAAATTTTAGTCACTTTCTGAAGACTCAGCATGGTTCCCATAATCATTCGTCCTTTTAACTTTTTATATTTTTTAATCTGATGCCTGTTTTACCTTAAGCCCATCAGGGGTAATCCAGTCCTCTGCCTTTTCAAGAAAAATATCCGATACAATGGCAAGAAGGCTCATGGCAATAGCGCCGGCAATAACTGAATCGTTAGTTGACATCTGCAGGCCCCGGCTGACAAAGAGGCCAAGCCCCCCTGCACCGATATAGGCGGCAATGGCGGCAATGGCAATCCCCATGACCACGGCCGTCCTGACCCCGGCCATGATAATCGGGGCTGCAAGGGGAAGCTGCAGCTGAATAAGGAGCTGGAAATTTGTCATCCCCATGCCTTTGCCCGCTTCTATGGTTGCAGGATCAACACTTTTCAGGGCGATATAGGTATTTCTGACGATAGGCAGCAGTGAATAAAGGGAAAGCGCCACAACCGCGGGAACAACACCGATACCTATACCGCTTACACTGTCCCATGCCGTATCAATGGAGGACAGGATGGGCATCATAAACCCAAACATGGCAATGCTGGGTATGGTGATTAAAATGCTTGAAATATACAGAACCACATTGGCTGCAGCCGGATGCCGGGTAATGTATACACCCAGGGGAACTCCCGTCACTATGGCTATGCCCAGGGCAATGCTCACGATTTTGAGATGGGCTGCGGTCTGTACCCCTGTCTCGCTGAAATTGTTGGCAAAAAACTTTAGCGGCCCTGAGACAAAAATCGGGGTAACCAGGGTGGTAAAGGCAATAAGGCAGAAACTGAAAGTGATCAAAAGTATCCAGAAATCGTCTATTCGCTTCAGGTTTACAAAAAAGGCAGAAATGGTCAACCCTGTAAAAACAATCCAGGTCAGCCAGAATCCATAGGTTTCACTGATAAGAACTGGGTCGAGACGGGTGTAAAAAATAAAAATCATTTTGGTTAAATAGAGAAAAACAGACATGCATAAAAAAACAAAAATAATATAATAGGAGGTTCTTCCAACGCTTCCCCGGGCAAATCCCCTTTTAAAGTAAAACCCAAGGAGAACAAGAAAGACAAGAGCCGTTATATAGGAGACAAAACCTGAAAAACAGCTGAAAATAAAGGGGAGGATACCAGAAAGCGCTGCAATGAAAAAAAACAGAGATATAAAAGGCGATTGTTTCAGCTTGTTTCCCATATAAACCAGAAAAAACAAAAGTATGGAAAACAGGGGAACGATCTGGACCATTCTCAGAATATCGTAGGAAGCAAGAAATTCAATATCAAGGCTGTAAAGGTTTAAAAGCATCTGAAAAGCGGAAAAAGGGGAATCCTGGTAGAGAAATTTTCCCGGAAACCACGGCAGGAAAAAAAAGGCCATGGCTGCTGTCAGAAAAATCAGAAATATCCGTTCAAATCCTGACCAGAAAAAAATTGTTTTATAGATGACCTTATCAATTGCTCTTCCGCAATGCTGACACGTATCCATCTCCTCCAGCAATTCTTTTTGACACTCCGGACAAACCGGAATCTTCTGACGCATCATTGACCTCCTGAATGTTTTATAAAAAACCGGCAAGAAAACCCCTGAGTCTTTAGCTCAGGGGATGAATTGACGGATTATGATGTGCTTTTCAGCCTATGCGTTTTTGAAAAGCACTTAATCGAGAGCAACAGCATAGGT
>JAYEJJ010000295.1:0-8498 GCA_034660495.1 Thermodesulfobacteriota bacterium
GATAAGGTATCTGCATGGGGAATCTCTATTGGGTTTTGTTTTGTCTAAAAACAATCTTACAGCCCTATAGTTATTCCCCTCACTGTTTTATGCAAGCTTTTTTTATATTTTTTCGCTGTTCAAAATCCTTCCACTCTTTTTTTTTAAAATTTCAGTTCCAGGCAATTACCCATAAAGCCTTTTCTCTTGGTGTATCAATTTTCCTGAGCATAGGTGTATCAATTTTGCTGAGCGCTATAGCTTGCAAGACTTCAATCAAAAATTGGCGAAGGTATTGTTATTGAGAGGTGATTGAATTTGTTGCAGGTGCGGGCGGTTTTCTCGGATTGTCCGCACCTGTTTTTTTCTGCATAAAGTCATAGTACTATATGTCAAATCCCCCAGGAATAAAGATGCTGAAATTATTTACGCAGTCCGGAAACTGTTTCTGATATGTGATCATTCATCAATGATTACCAAAAAAGGCTACGGACATAAGCCGGGACACCCCGAATAATAAGGCTCTTCGAGGGCTCTGTGTTTATAGGTTTCTGAGCTGAAAGGCCATCATCAACCGGTTCAAAATGTCCCACTTTATGGCGGTAGCCCCAAAAAATGATTATCATGCAGCTTATTCAATATCCAATTTAAATTCCGCTGCCGCCCGATTTCCCTTCTTCATATTGGAGATGTTAATAACGAAAGCCTGACCCCACAGCAAACAGCAAACAGTAAATAACAAATCCCAAATAACAAATAACAATCAATCAAACACCAAATAAATACCAATAAAACAAAACTCAAACCTGTGCCGAGGGATCAGCGAGTTTGGATATTTGGTATTGAGTATTGGTTATTTTTCCCACTTGATCAACGGGGTCGTGATCAACCCCACCCCAGGGTGGCCAGGGCCTGTTGCCTGAATTTTGAGATATCTTTATATGCACCATTATTATCCGCAAATGCCTGTTTGAGGATCTCCATGCTTGATCGCTGAAAACCGGTTCAGAAAGGATTTTCTTTTTCGCATCAACTCCATAACCATTGATCTGCCGCCTTAGAAACCTGATCATCGAGTGTCAGGGGTCAGGGTGGGTGTCTGTCCAGTGATAGACGTAGCGGTAACCGGTGGAGCATTGGTGGGAGGAAAGACCAGCGTCTATGACCAGTCCGCCGCCGGGCCTGACAGGTATGGTCATGGATCCCTCAGGGATGACTATAGACGTCGGGTAGGCATCCGGCCAGAGGTAGGGGAGCCCGTATGATTTCCCTCTGCAGTAAACTGCCTGGTCACCGGTATTGTAGCCCTGGTGGTCAAATGACACTGTTTCAGCATCACTGTACACACAATACTGCATTTTAATGGAATAGACCTGTTTTTCAGTGGCGTTCAGTTCCACGGACAAGGGCAGTTCTGTGCCCGGTATGAGGACTTCCGGTGGAACCGTGTAAGACCTGGTGCCGCTCCACGGACCGCAGTTCCCACCGTCTTCACAATAGCAGGGGCCCCCTTTAATGCCGTTGCCTGTCTAGCTGAAGGTCCCCTGCTCCATCGAATATTCCACTTCATAACACTGGTGGTCGTAATCAGCACAGAAATCCCGGGGGACAATTTCCTGCAGCACCCAGGCAGAAGACTTTTTCGTTCTCGTTACAGTGACCGGACGGCTGATCACATAATCACCGGCAGTGGTCTGAATCCCCGCCAGCAGGATATTGTCGCCCATCTCAAGCGGTGCATCAATGGTAAAACAATCTTCACTGATCTCAGCGACTTCAATGGTATCGTTGACAGCTATGGCTGCCATCTGAATATCGTCGGTGACAATGCCGTAAGGTGAAGTGATGTCGGCCGTTAGTTACCTTTACAAAATCAGCACCTGTTTTGAGTCCATCCCCTGGAAATTCTATGGCGACATCCAGCTGGTAGTCCTTGATAATGGTGATGTCCTGCCAGGAACTGCTTTTGGTAAAATTCTTTCCCGGTAATGTGATGATATCATACACCTCTGATACATAGGTTTCCCCGGCAAATATTTTGACAAGACCGGTTGTATCATAGCGGGCACCTGTGACACGCCATTGCAGGTCAAGAGAACTTTCTGCATTGGTCACCACTGTTTCCCAGTTAACTTTAAATTCATCAAGCGGTAGGGTGTAAAAGGCTTGAATTGTTTCAGGCGGCAGTTTTTTAAGCACAGAACAGGACTGACCTCCAATTGACAGCTCAACCATGAATATATTGCCATGCAGGGTGTACCATTCAAGAGAAAGTGATGGATCAAATTCCCTGTATAGGATCTGATAACCGTCCTTATTTGTTTACATAAGGGATCTTCCAAAAAATAATCCACGCATCTTGCTTGTCTTTTTGCCCGTCTCCTGCGTTGCGCCAATGGGACATATTTCAATATGCCCCCATTACCGCGCCTTGAAGACGAATAACCCGATCATACAAATTGGCCTGCGCAATATACGTATATTATTTTCTTCCAGATCCCTAATAAAAAAATATATCAAAAAATATCCCAGGGTTCAATACTGAAAAGTTAAACCTTTATCCTTGGTGTTTGATTATCCATGGATAAATTAATAAGGAAGAAATTCATCTGAACCCGTTTAAAACCGGAAAGCAGGCTTGATTTTTTGATTTTATCTATATATCTTTAATCCTGTTTTGATCTGGACGGAACTGAAGAATGCGGCATCATGTTTTTCTGTCTGCTGGATTATTGCTGCAACACAATCGCATCATTGCTGCAGATCAATGGCAGCGCAGTTTTGACTTGCTTTTATTGAGGAGAATAAAGTGGATTCAGCAAAGGATAAAAGGCAGGAATAAAAATGAGGTCACGTGCGTATATATCGTGGATCGGAGTTGAGGGCGCCTTGATGGTTCTTTCACCGTCTCCGTTTCTTTTTCTGCTTCCCATTGCCGGGGCAGATCTGTCAGATATTAGATGGCAACTGGCAGCTGCAGCTGTTTCCGGTTCTGCCTGTCTGATGTGTGCGTTTACCTTGTTTAGAAAACCTGCAGCAGGAAAGTTCTTTGGAATTGCTGCTGCTGCCGGATGCTATGGCTCTGCATGGCCCTATATTATCAGCAACCCGTTCATTGCGCTGACAGCAAGTGTTCTCCTCATGAGTGCTGTGTTGTCTCTGGCGAATTTTCATATCCATTTTCAACGAGAGCCAAAAAATGATTATATAAGCCGCTGCAGACAAAGGGCATGGTGGGGCACCCTGATGGTGCCTTTGGTCATTGTTGTCAACCTGCTGACAGAATCCCCCGATGCTGCGTTTTCACCCTGCGTTATCACGGCTTCATTGATTACGGCCTTTATACTCTACGTACACTGGGCGTTTAACAGGAAATCTAAAATTCGTATTCTGCTTGCCGTTACAGGATTTTCACTGATCGTGATGTCTCTGATTCTCAATGGATTTACAGGAATTCCGAGTCTGGCCCTTCTTCTCAGTCTTGCTGTTTTGCTCTCATTTCCACGCCAGGGCG
This sequence comes from Thermodesulfobacteriota bacterium, assembly GCA_034660495.1. Classification (GTDB taxonomy): domain Bacteria; phylum Desulfobacterota; class Desulfobacteria; order Desulfobacterales; family Desulfobacteraceae; genus DATFJZ01. Next base: position 3,494 of record JAYEJJ010000295.1, read on the forward strand.
AGACCTTTGAAAAAAAGGAACATTGGTGGGAACTTTTACTGAGTCATCCTGCGCGGGTTTTACTCACCACCTTTTCAGGGCTTGGTGCAGCCGGAACCTTTTTGCTGTCCCTGCCTGCGTCAACCCATGACGGCGCAGTAAAGCTTGTGGATGCCGCCTTTACTTCTACCAGTGCTGTATGCGTAACCGGATTGATTGTTCTTGATACGCCGAATGATTTTTCAGGATTTGGTCAGTTCTGCATTCTTCTTCTGATTCAGCTGGGCGGACTTGGCATAATGAGTATTACAACGGTTGCCCTGCATGCCATGGGAAGACGTTTGAGCCTCAGGCAGGAGCGCCTGCCTACCTCAATGGCAGATACCGACCACAAAGATCTGCTCGATTCCCTTAAAATGATTCTGAAATTTACCTTTATTGCCGAAGGAATAGGTGCAGTTATACTGTTTTTTTTGTTTACAGTGGTCGACACCATACTTTGCATACGGTAATTTAAAAATTACACAGAAATTGTTGAGAGTTTGAGATAATCGTGTGCAAAGTATGGTGTTGACCACTATTAATGCAGAATCTGATACAATGGGCATGGCAGCCTGGAGAGGAATATTTACAGCAGTATCTGCTTTTTGTAATGCCGGGTTTGCCCTGCAGAGCGACAGTCTGATTTTGTATCAATCCAACGGGCTTATCCTTAACACGGTTGCGGTTCTTATTATTTTCGGGGGAATGGCGCCGGCCACCAGTCTGATGGTGCCCAGATGGATTTTGGGTAAGCCTGTGCCCATACCGGCAAAAATCGCTCTGAATACCACTGTGATACTGCTTATTACTGGAACATTCTTTATGATGGCATTTGAATGGGATGGGGTGTTGTCCCCTCTGTCCATTGGGGACAGAATACATAATGCATGGTTCCAGTCGGTTACACTGAGAACGGCGGGTTTCAACTCCGTTGATATTGCAGCCATTGCAAGCCCGACATTTCTTGTCATGGTGGCATTCATGTTCATTGGCGGAAGCCCCGGCGGAACTGCCGGCGGTGTAAAAACCATTGCAATGGGTATCCTTGCCATGACATTCTGGGCAAATATTACAAACAGAAATGATGTTGTCACCCAGAACAGACGTATTCACCCATCAACGGTTTACAGGGCTGTAACCATTGTTGTTTCCGGAATGGTAATCTGGTTCATGGTGGTATTGATGCTGCAGGTAACTCAGCAGATATCCGCGGGAGCCCTGATTTTTGAAGCAACTTCGGCCATAGGCACAGTAGGACTGTCCACTGGTGCGACACCGTTTCTTGATGAAATTGGAAAAATAATAATCATAATTGCCATGTATGCAGGAAGGATTGGGCCCATGACGCTTTTCATGCTGCTGAGTGACGCCCATTCAGTTTCAGATTCAAGATGTCCTGAAGAGAAAATTTCACTAACCTGATCAAGGAGTTATAAAAAATGTCTCAACAGATACTGATCATCGGGCTTGGGCAGTTTGGCATGTCCCTTTCCCGGACCCTTTCAGAAAAAGGCGCTGAAGTACTTGCCGTGGATGTTAATAAAGATCTGGTGGAAGAAGCCGCTGATTTTGTCACTGACGCAATAGTTGTTGATGCCACGGATGAGGCTGAACTGGCCCGGCTTGAACCGGAGAACCGGGATGTTTCTGTCTGTGCCATTGGAGATGACTCCAAGGAATCCTCCATTATCTGCACGGTTCTGTTAAGACAGATGGGAGCGCCTTTGGTGATTGCCCGGGCCAATGATAAAATGCACCAGCGGATTCTTAAACTGGTGGGGGCCCATCAGATCATCAACCCGGAACAGGAATTCGGCAAGCGGTTTGCAAACCGGATACTTTACCGGAATATTATTGTGGAAACCAGTCTGGGAGAAGATCTTCATCTCACAGAAATCTGCACCCAGCCTTCCATGGTCGGCAAAACACTTGTTGAACTGGCACTGCCGAAAAGATTCGGTGTGATGGTTGTGGGAATCAGAAAAAAAGCCAGAGGAAATATCGTTCAGCCGTCACCAAAGGAGCCGTTAAAGGCCGAAGACAATTTTGTTATTGTCTCAAAGGAGACAGCCATACCCAGGCTGATCAAGGGAGTCTGATTATGAAACTTGCACAGAGTGTCAGGTTGGGGGCATGGTTTCTTATTTTGCTGAATCTTATGATGGCCTTTGGGTCGATCTGGATATTTATACGCATGGCACCGGCAATTGAAATTATCATTGAACAAAATGAACTGTCATTGTATGCCTGTGAGGAAATGCTGTCCCATCTGGCACTGGCAGATTCATCATATAAGGATGTCACCCGGCTTGAAATAGAATTTCTAAAGGCACTGGACCGGGCAAAAAACAATATCACTGAAAAAGACGAGCCAATTGCCATTGAAAATATCAGCAGAAATTATGCAAAAGCGTTTCAAGGCAGTTTCAAGAGCAGAGAAAAAACCGTGTCCGCCATACTGCATCTGGCCGAAATCAACAGGGATGCAATGATTACAGCAGACCGGAAGGCACAGCAGTTCGGGAATGCAGGTGCCTGGGGGATTGTGTTTATGGCATCGGCTGTGTTCATGGTGGGCATGCTTTTCATGAGAGGCGTTAAAAGAAGTCTGGTCAGACCTCTGGAGGAGATTCATTCTGTGATTAAAGCAGTCAGGGCAGGAGATACCATGCGCAGATGTACCGGTGTTGATGCGCCTCAGGACATCCGCTCTGTTTTCGGCGGAATCAACGACATACTGGATAAATATACCTCAAATAATTTGAACAATAAAACGTGGGAAAATAAAACGTGGGAAAATAAATTTCCTGAGGATAAGGGAATTAAATGATGGGAATGGCAGTTTTGGCTTTAATAGCCGGTCTGGCCCTGCTGGTCTGGAGCGCGGACCGGTTTGTGGAAGGATCTGCATCCACGGCGCGCAGTTTTGGGATGCCGCCGCTGTTAATCGGTATGGTCATCGTTGGATTCGGGACATCCTCTCCTGAAATGGTTGTCTCGGCTCTGGCCGCCCTGGAAGGCAGTCCGGGGATCGCCCTGGGTAACGCATATGGATCAAATATAGCCAATATCGGACTTATTCTGGGGGTGACTGCCCTGATAAGCCCGATCATGGTCCATTCAACAGTACTGCGCAGACAGCTTCCCGTTCTGACGCTGCTGACCCTTCTAAGCGGTGCTTTGCTGGCTGATCTTGAAGTAACCCGGTTTGACGCAGTTCTTCTGCTGCTGATATTTGGCTGCCTCATGGGGTGGACCATCTATGAGGGCCTGACGCGGAAAAGCGATCCATTGGCAAAAGAGGTGGATGCACAGACTGCTGAAAAAGAAATGCCCATTCAACGCGCTGTTTTTTGGCTTGTTGTTGGCCTCTTACTCCTTATCGTCAGTTCCCGTATCCTGGTATGGGGGGGGGCAGTGGAAATTGCACAGATTTTTGGTGTCAGTGATATGATTATCGGCCTGACAATTGTGGCCCTTGGGACGTCACTGCCGGAACTGGCATCATCTGTCATAGCCGCGCGAAAGTGGGAGCATGATATTGCTCTGGGGAACGTGCTGGGCTCCAATCTGTTTAACACGCTGGCTGTTGTGGGCATTGCCGGGTCGATTCATCCCTTTGCCGTGGAACCAGACACCCTGTCCCGTGACATGGTTGTCATGGGGGCATTGACCATTTCACTTTTTCTCATTGGATTTGGATTCAGAGGACGGCAGGGACGCATAAACCGTTTTGAAGGGGTCATTCTTCTATTGGTGTATACGGCATATACCGCATGGCTGATCAGCACAATGGTCCCGGCACCCCATTAAACTCATGAGATATCTTCATCCATATTTTTTTTAGCTCATAGGATGCACAGCATCACAATGAAGCCCCACAAAAGAGTGCGGATGGAAGCGTTGCGGTCGAGACTAATTGGATGGAGGGAAAAGGACAATTTGTGAACAAATTTGTTCTTGACATAAGCCTTCTCATGGAAGGCACTGAGCTGCCGCGTTAAGCGATTTCTGCAATAGAATTTTTGAATTCCGCTCAAGAATTCATTTCAAATTTGATATGTAACGATTTGCTTCACCTGACTTTTGGAGTAGAATGGATCATATCAAAACGACGCTGAAAAAATTCAGGTACATACTTTTGGCATCCGGCTACAGGGTGAGAGCCATGGGACGGTCCATAGCCAAAATGGCAGACCGGCCATGGGGGCAGGACGTCAATGTGGAACTGGTGAAAGGCGATATCCTGGATACTGATTCCCTGCACAGGACCGTCAGCGGATGCGATGCCATATTTTATCTTTTCCATTCCATGATTTCCCGTAAAGGCGCTTACCGGGATGCAGACCGGATCGGGGCCGGGAATATGGTTCAGGCCGCTGAAAAACAGGGTGAGGGACACATTATTTATCTCGGCAGGCTGGGGGATATACACCATAAAAATATCAGCCTGCATCTTGTTTTATGAAACGAGGTTGGAAAAATTCTCATGGACGGGTCTGTTCCTGCTACGGTCCTGAGAGCTGCCATGATACTAATGAAGTGCACCAGATCTGGGAAACCGGTAAAAAACTTGAAACCCTTTTTGGTAAACCCCAGGATATTGAATGGACATTTGTCAATCATCGCCTGATCATCCTTCAGTCCCGACCCATCACAAGCACAGGATTCAGTGAAACCGATGACAAAAGATCATGGTATTTAACCCTGCATCGAAGCTATGACAATTTAAAAGCCTTACATGAAAAAATTAACAATGATCTGATCCCCCGTATGATCTCTGATGCTGAAAGATTGGGCTGATTATAGTTCACATCAAAAAGGAAAAAACATTATCTTTTAGGGAACTTTTTTATTCTATGACCGCAAATGACGGTTGGATCGCAACAACTTACTGTGATTATTAGCTTTAAAATCAATCATTTGTAAATTTATAAAGCATGTGAATAAATATAGTAACTTAATTGTAGCTAAAATGCAACTG
>JAYEJJ010000296.1:0-8412 GCA_034660495.1 Thermodesulfobacteriota bacterium
GACCTATGCTGTTGCTCTCGATTAAGTGCTTTTCAAAAACGCATAGGCTGAAAAGCACATCATAATCCGTCAATTCATCCCCTGAGCTAAAGACTCAGGGGTTTTCTTGCCGGTTTTTTATAAAAAATGAGTGCCGGGCCCTGGAAAAAAAAGGCATCAGGATTGCAGTCTCCACCGGGACAATTGATTAGGAAGAATGGTCAGAATCCTGGAAAGAATTCTTCTATCCCGTAAAAATTACCGACAGAATTGTTATTAAACCGGCATGGCGTATGTACACGCCAGATCCCGGGGATATCATTGTTGACATTGATCCCGGCATGGCCTTTGGAACAGGCACCCATGACACGACATCCATGTGCATCGCCATGATTGAAAAGTACCTTAAGGCTGGAGATTCATTTCTGGATGTGGGAACCGGGTCCGGGATTCTCATGATAACCGCTGCAAAGCTCGGCGCAGGCAGGATAACCGGTATTGACAATGATGACATCGCAGTGGCGGCTGCCCGGGAAAACCTTGAGAAAAACAGAATCCAGACGGATCAGTACCAGGTTCTCCATCATACCATTGAACGGCTCGCCAATGAAACATTTGGGTTTGGTTCTAACGTCGACCATATATCCTGATTGCAGGAACAACGGAGGGGTCAGGCTTTTGTTATTTGTGTCGTTATCAAACCTTGAAGATAATTAACCAAAAAAGTCAAGATAATGACAATAACGAAAGCCTGACCCCACCATCAAGTGGCCGAATATAGAACCAAGCCCAAACATTTGATATTGTGGCGGCCAATATTCTGGCCGCTGTGATCATTGATATGCTTCCGGAAATCAGAAAAAGGGTTTCATCCAGGGGACGGGTAATCCTTTCCGGGATCATAACAAAACAAAAGGAAAAAGTCATATCAGAACTTGAAAAAAACGGGTTTTCATCCGTAAATGTCATGACGTCTGGGGAATGGGTGGCATTGTCCGCTCAACCGGTTTAATTTAAAAGGGGTCACACAAGAAAATTAAATGAAAAACATTCAATCCTATCCACCTCATTTTATCAGCTTCAGAGTGCCCATGAGCTATATTGATACAGGCGGGGTGGTTTACAACGGCAGATACCCTGATATCTACAACCTGGCACGGGATGAACACATACGGGAAATCGGCTATCCCTACAAAAAACTCGTCAATGAAGACAACAGGCATTTGACTATTCTTGAAGTCAATATACAATACAAAGCCCCCTCTGTATTATGATGACAGGGTTAAGATTAAAACCCAAATTGAAAAAATCGGCACAAAAAGCATGATTGTCCATCAATTTATTTACCGGGAAAATGATAAAACCCTCTGCAACCAGGCCAGATTTGTTCTGGTCTGCGTAGAAAACGGATTTCAGTCCACACCGATTCCTTCTAATCTGATAAATGCATTTCAGAAAGGGCCGGTCACACCTGTTCAGCCACCGGAAAAATAAGGAAATAAAAATGAAAATTGCTGTCTTTGAAGCAGCCGGTGAAAATCCAACGGCAATCTGTTACGAAACAGACTGCCCCAAAAAGGACTATGGACAATTAAGCCGTTTGATTCAAAAGGCCTGCCCCGGGGTGGAGCAGGTAGGATTTTATAAAGACGACAACCCCCTTCCCCGACTGGACATGGCAGGCGGATGATAAAATTGGCCCCTTTGCCGGGGTAGGCTTCTACATCCAGAGAGCCGGCGTGATTTTCGGTAATAATGAAATAGAACACAGACAGTCCGAGCCCGGTGCCGACCCCCACGGGCTTGGTGGTAAAAAAAGGCTCAAATACCCGTTTTTTTGTTTCCACGTCCATACCCGGACCGTTGTCCTCTATTTCGAAACGGACCATGCCGGCTTTTTTTTCATAAGTCAGGCGCAGGGTGAAACGATGATCTTTACCTGGGTCATCCGCCTGCATGGCCTGGGCACCGTTACGCAGAATATTGAGAATAACCTGCTGTATTTTACCGCTTTCACAGGGGACAGGGGGCAGACCAGGGCCATACAATTTTTCGATTCGAATGGTTTTAAAGTCGTACTGTTTTTTCAGGTCGTAATCTGCTGCCGCAAGGGCAATGGTTGTGTCCATTTCAGCAATTCGTTTCATGTCCTGACGGATTAAGGTGTAGTTGATCAGAAAAATCGCAAAAACCACAAGAATCATATACATGCCAAGGTAAACAAACATCTGAGTTTTTAACTTCATATCCGCCACATCCCTGTTTAAAATACGATTAATTGTGAAAAATTACAGTCTGCTGTAATCCAGTCGTCTGATCAGCAGTTCCAGGTATCTTGATTTTACCTGACGGGATGCCATGATCTGTTTAAAGGGCGGGAGTCTAAGAATCACCCCTAAAAGGCCGGCAAGGGCTCTGTGACTCCACAGCACCTGGTTGTCAAAGATCAGCTCCTGAAGCCTGCCCCGTTCAATGGCCATGACAACGGCCCTGTGCATTCCGTTTAACGGCGTAATCACTCTTTTTTCCCTTGATACCAGAGAAATACTGCTACAGGGGCAGACCCTGACACAGACACCGCAGCCAAGACAGATGGATGCATTGAGTTTTGCTTTTTTTAATTTCGGATGTTTTGGATCATTGGCAGTGACCAGGGTCATGGCCTTGACCGGACAGATTTCCACACATTTTCCGCATCCAGTGCATGTTTCTTCGTCCACCTCCGGCAGAAAAGCAGTGGTATGAACGGGATTGAGAATGGAAAACCGCTGGGCGGCCTGCATGGCTTCACAGCAGCACCCGCAGCAGTTGCAGATAAAATTGACATTTTCCCGGACATTTTCACCGAACTGAACCAGATTATGGTCATAGGCCTTCTGCAGAAGATCCAGGCCCTCAAAGCGGTCCACCTGACGGGCAAATTCATGCCTGATCAGCGCATCGGCTGCCGTATTAAATGTCATGCAGATCTCAAGGGGCGCGTCACAGGCCCTGCCCAGATGCTGCATTTTATGGCGGCAATAACACAGACTGACGCCCATGCATGCAGTTGTTTCAATCACATGGGTGGCCCGTTCATAATCCAGCACATGCAGGGCATTTTCACAGGACAGGGCAGGTTCATGGACAAATGTCCGCCCCAGCTGGGTTTCCCCCTGGGTAAACAGTTCTCTGACAAAATCCTCCTCCACATTAAGGTATTGATAAAACATCTGACTGATCATTTTCTGATTCACATCATTGCGGAGGCGCATCATGGAAAATTCAAAAAAACCAGCCATGGGCGGGGGCAGAACATAATACATTCTGTTGTTGAGGTACATGTCCACCAGAATGGCCCTGCCGGCCAGTTTATCAAGAATATGCTGAGCCTTTGAAATTTTCATTTTCCAGGCCTGGGCTGCCTTTTCAACGGGAAACGGTTTTATGGGAAGACTTGCGACAAGCCCTGCCTCTTTTTCGCTGAAGAGCATTTTAAGAATTTTAAACAGCAGTTCTGACGGAGGCGCGCCCTGGGGGAATTTGTTCAGCCTGTCCACCAGGCGTGAAAAGCTGTCTTTATGTAGATTGTGTGCCATAAGCTTTCCCCTGCTCTGGCTGATAGTTCTTTTTATGAAAGTCTTCAGCCTTCAGCTACCAGCTTCCAGTAAACAATTACAACCGTTTTCCGGCGGGTTACCGGCAGCTGAAGACTTTCATAATAATCTTACTCAGGGATATTCGGCAGAGTGGTGATTTCTCCTTTATGGTTTTTCAACTTAAATTCTTTTTCATTTTTCTCCATGATATAGTAATCCGGCATCAATGGAATTTTGCCAATATTGGTGGCAATCACATGCATGGGCTGGGCCAGGCCTGTGGTATGTCCCCTCAGTGCATCCCGGATCAGCTGGGACCCTTTTTCCACAGGTGTCCTGAAATGATCAATACCGGGAGCTGCTTCACAATAGAACACATAATAGGGCTTGATCCTCATTGTAAGAAGCTTTTGATGAAGTTTTCTAAAGGTATCCACATCATCATTGATCCCCTTTAAAAGGACAGCCTGGCTGCTCACATTGACCCCGCAGGAAAGAAGATTAAATACGGCTTTGGCGGTTTCTTCGGTGATCTCATTTGGATGATTACACTGGGTATTGAGCCAGATGGGAATTTTGTGATATTTGCCAAGCACTTTCTTAAGGCCTTGTGTTATCCGCTGGGGAATCACAATGAGGGTTCTTGAGCCGAACCGGATCATCTCGATATGGTCAATTTCTCTGATTTTTGCGATAAGATACTCAATTTTCTCATCAGACAGGATAAAGGGATCACCCCCTGTAATCAGGACATCACGGATTTCCTTGTGCTCACTGATCCACTTGATGCCCTCATCCACATCAAACCGAAGCTTTAGATCCCTGTCCACCACAATCTCCTTTCTAAAGCAGTGGCGGCAGTAATTGGCACAGGTTTCAATGACAGTAAAGGCAATTCGATCCTGGTACTGCCTGGCTGTCCGGCTTAAGAGATACTTGTTGGAGGAATCATAAAAAAGATTTGTTCGGTTTTGATCCACTACGGAAAGATGAATATGAAACGCGTTTCTGTTATACCCTTCAAAGGGCTTGGGCATAAAGGTGATATTATAATGCTCCTCTTCCAGAGCCACTTTCTGAGCCACATATTTGAAAAGAACGGTCTGATCCGCTGCTGTTAAGGGATCCGTGCATTCTATATTGATTTCATGCTGGGACGGGGTAACTTCGTGGTGTGCCTTTTCAGATTTAATCCCGCATTGTTTCAAAATCCGGATAATCCTGTTTCTGATCTGCTCCCCCTTGTCATGGGGAGTAGAATGGAAGTAACCGGCATCATCGGAAAACGCCTTTTTACCGAACTCTTTTCCGTTTAAAATAAAAAATTCATACTCCGGCCCCATGGCAAAGGTAAACCCGTATTTCTCCCGGGCGTAGTCAATAATTTTTTCCAGCAAAGCTCTGGAATCAGCACCTGCCCGCTGGCCGTTTTCATCAAAAATATTTCCAATGACAAACCCGGCCCTGTCCCCCTTAAAATCAAGCACACGAAAGGTATCAAGATCCGGCACCAGCAGCCTGTCACTTTTATCCACAGACCCATACCCTGCAATGGAACTTCCGTCAAACCCGATACCATCGTCTGCTATGGTTTCAATATCCTCTGCATTCACCGGCAGGGTCATGAGCCTGCCGTTCAGGTCGGTAAAGAAAATTTTAACAAATTCAACTCCATCGACCTCCTTTTTAATTTCCGCCTTGACTTCCATTCTCAGCTCCTGTTAATCCCAAAAAATTATTAATAATCAATAAAGCTCCTGCTACCACAAGGACAAGGACAAGTAAAAAAACAATTTATTTTTAAAAATTATCATTAACCTTGAATAAAAAACATGACATATTTATGATGTACCCTTAAAAAACAGGTAAAATAGAAACTATCCGCAGCCATATTCTAAATAAAAGCCATGCGCTGAGGGGCTCAACACATCATAAAACAATTCAAAAACCCTGCCCATTTATTCCATATAACGGCCATGCCTTGACAGGCACAACAAAGCATGAAAGCTGTTAGCTGAGTGCTGATGGCTGAGGGCTGATGGCTTTCATATAACGTCCATGCCTTGACAGGCACAATAAAGCATGAAAGCTGTTAGCTTTTAGCTGTTATAGTGCAGTTCATTTGACTTCATACCAGTTTTTATTATAATATAAGGTAAAAAAAGTACGAAGTCATATGAAACGCACTATAGTTGAAGTTTGGGCATAATGGATCTCCTTATTATAAGATTTAAGTTAAAGCTTTCTTGCTTCTTTATCTCTTATAACAAGGACAGGACGGGGTTTTTGAAAGGTTGGGCTGAGAACCAGCTTTAAAGACTTCGTGGCACCCTTGGTATGCTGCAGGGTAATATTTTCTGAGGGTGTCATGAACCATATAGAATATATTATATATTGCTCGTGACACCCTGGGTTGATTTTTTTTCAGCGTCTATTTCCAGGATGGCTGAGCTTAAGCCTGAAAGATCAGAAACCTTTTCATCCGTCACCGATAAAAACCAAGCCCATATTTTTCCGTTTAAGGAGTTTTTGAACGCCTATCAATACGATAATAACATGCAGTTTTTATGTCGGCCTTTGAACAGGCCGTAAGCCCCTCTATTTGGATTGCCCTGGTTGAACTCTCTCCGCGCCGGTTTCCGGGGCCTAAACCTGCGGCGACATTTTGTAACCGCAGAGAAGCCTTCCAATCAACACTTTGGAGCAACCGGGCAATCCCTGCCTACGTCAACGCCTGAACAAATCAATCCCACTCAAACCTACCTGAATTCCGTACCAGGTCCGCCGAATTCAAAAGTTCATTCTTCTTCTTCAAAAGCTTTCCTGATAACGGCATCATCCTGGCTCTTATCCCTTAGCAAAAAATCTTTATATGAATGTCCCAGCAGAACTGAATAATAGGCAATCATCCATGGTTTTCTACCCCGGATATAATCCCAACAGACCCGGAAAAAACCCTCTTCCCTGGCGTACACGTCAAAGGCATCATCGAAGGATTCGAACAGCTCGTATATCCAGTCAGCCGGCGCTTTGGCTTTCCCGTCTTTTCTGTCTTCGGGTTTGAAAGGTTTGTGGTCTGTCCCCCTTTTTTTTCTTAAACTAGCAATTTTGGGGTCAAAAATGCCACTCTAAGCCTGTTTTAAGCCCTTTTTTAGAAGATATTTGTCTATATTTCAAACACTTAGCGTGGCCCGACCCCATAGCAAAGCACTAAAGCACTAAAGAATAAGCGAATGGGGAGTTAAAATTTAGAAATAAATTCATCAACTGTCATTCCTGCATCTTTTATCAGGGCTCGCAGGGTACCTCGTTTGACATCTTTACCTTTATGCACAGGAATAGAAAGAGTTGCCTCCTGACCGGGCTTTTCCATAGCTACATGGCTTCCTTTCTGTCTGGATATTGACCAGCCTGCTTTTTGAAACGCATTAACGATAACCATTCCTGTATAACTGCCCAACCTTGACATTTCAAAGCACCACTTCAAGAATCTGTTCATTTGGTTTTATGGATTTAGCAGTCCGCTCATTTAGCACCTCAAGACACAGTTCAATTGCTTCCTCAATATTCAAGACAGCCTCATCAACACTATCCCCTTGAGAATGGCATCCGGGTAAAGCAGGGCAGCTTACATTATATCCACCATCTTCAATGTCAGGTTTCAAAACAATTCTAAATTTCATAAGTCATTTCCTTTAAAAAGATTATTCATATCATCAGAATAACCAACCCCACAAAGCCAGTCAAGAACAAACAAAATTCCAAACAGAATCAAAGATACCCAAGATTAAAAGGATAAAGCTGGATAAACCAATCCTGAACATCCTTTTAATCCCGACCATCCTGATTCAGACAACTCAAACATCCACCAAAAAGCAAAAAAAATGGAACGTGCATAATTTACCTGTCCCCATTGTTTTTCAACATATGGATTCTGCCATGGACTTTGCGGTGCAGTCTTGACTTCATTTATCCCCATATTTTGAATCCTGGATTGGAAATATTCGCCATAAATACCATCCCGGTCTCTGAGCAAATATTTGGGCAGGGTATCCCATGGGCAGGCTTCGACAATTTGCTGTGCGGCCCACTTTGCCGTGGGATGTCTGGTAACATTGAAATGCACAACCTGCCTGGTTTCATGCTTAATAATAACAAACACATAAAGCACTTTAAAACGGGCAGTTGGAACCGTAAAAAAATCAGCGGCAAATGTGTTGCACATGTGATTTTTCAGGAAAGTTTTCCATGTCTGGGATGGCGGATTACGGGGCCTGATTCGTTTTATTATGTTTGAAATTGTCCTCTCATGAACGAAAATGCCAAGCTTCATAAGCTCGCCATGTATACGTGGAGCACCCCAGAGAGGGTTTGCTCTTGCCATCTTTTTGATACGTGCACGGGTTTCAGAATCAAGTGAAGGCCGTCCAACGCCTTTTTTCCGTGATTTATACGCCCAAAAGAGTTTAAATCCTTTTCTGTGCCAGCGGATTACTGTTTCCGGCTTCACCTCAATAAGAACACTTTTCCAATCCTTCCAAAACCTGGATAAAAACACCCAGAAAATCCGATCCATGAGTCTGATCTTCAGCCGTTTGTTCTTCTGTTTCATAATGGCAAGCTGCTGACGCAGAGCAAGGTTCTCAAGGACAAGATTTTTGTCCAGGAACAGCAACAAGATACAGGCAAAAATTGCTAAAATTATAGTTTCCATAATGCGGAGGACTATAACTCGATGATCAAGTTTTTATGCCTGGCTAAATTTATACGTTTATAATATAATCACAAAAAGTGTGAAAAGATATTAAACAACTTTTACAAAGGCATATTGATTATGATAATAACTGAATCGCCC
>JAYEJJ010000297.1:0-30407 GCA_034660495.1 Thermodesulfobacteriota bacterium
AGACAATAAGCACAATATATGGTATTTGTCTGGTTTTTTTATGCATTTAAAATTACGATCCTAAATTTGAATATTTTCAGTTAAAACAATATATTAGGTTTGTGGTGTCAGGAGCTCTGAAATTAAAGATGTTGGAAACAAAGCGGTTGAGTAATCCTTTAGATGTGATAATTGAGGAAGATGATGGAGGTTTCATTGCAGGTGCCGTTGACTTTCCCTTGTTCGGTTATGGTGATGATAGGATTAAAGCAATAGATGCCCTTAAGTTTGAAATTGAATCTTTATACTTTGAGTTGATGGAAGATGATAATTTTTCTGAAGAGTGGTTAAGTGTTAAGAGTTTTCTAAAAGATTCCGTGATTGATTCCTGATTATGAAAAATGCCCAATTCAATGTGAGAGATGTTAAAAAAGTCGGGGAAAAGAAACTTCATATTAAATTTAAGAGTGGTAAAGAATTCAATGGCTGGTTCAAGTTAAACGGTATAAAAACAAAAAGGATAACAATTCCAAAAGGTCGAAAAAATATTCCAAGAGGTACATATTCTACAATGGCCAGACAGTTAGGCTTATCAGTCTCAGATTTCGATTTATTATTGGAATGTCCTTTAACAAAAGAAAAATATGAAAAAATTATATCCAAGTGATTCCTTCCATATACAAGGTCTGATAAACCGATCCAAGCTCAGTGAGTTTTTTTAACGCCTGGAAGGGTAAAAGTCTGATCTCCTTGTTGTATAGATGAACCGTCCTGACGGGGTTTGACCCTTTGTAAGTTTTTGTCTGACCGTCAAGCTTTAATTGAAGGCTCAAGCATGTCAACAACCATCGGCACGACTGAACACCGCCATAACCTAAAACTTGATAACCGAGTGTCAGGAACATTGAGAACCAAGGGTACTGGAATCTGCCCGAAGAGACGAAAAAAGTATTAAAAACGGGTATTTTCACACCGGTGATCTGACCCCACCACGCACTTCCATTACCGGGCGGGCAGGAATACCCGGAAAATGCTCCCTGTGTCACGGCATTCCACAGTAATGCAGCCGTCATGGGCTTTTACCATGCCCAGTGTTAAAGACAGACCCAGGCCACGGCCGATGAACCTGGAGGAATAAAATGGATCAAAAATCTTTTCAATATCCTTTTCCAGGATACCCGTTCCCTGATCAGCAACTTCCACACAGGCGTATGCGTCTGCCCTGGCCTGGAAATCAACCGGGTACCGGTGACGGGTCTGGATTGCATCCGGCGGCACTGTTTTGATGTTGACCCTGACAGAGCCTGGTTGAAAACGATCTGTCATGGATTCCCAGGCATTGGTCACCAGGTTTTTTAAAATCTGCTGAATCTGTTCTGCATTGGCTTTTACAACAGGTCCCGGGTCAGGCAGGGCTGTTTCAAGGGTACACCCATTTGCTGCGTTTTTTTGAATTTCATGCAGATGGTCACGGCAGACTTTGGAAAGATCTATCAGACTGTGGGCCGGTTCTGTTTTCCCCAGTACGCCCAGCATTATATGACCCATTTCTGATGCCTTTTGAGCGGCCTTCATGGCAGCGGATAAATTGGTGGAACTGTCGTTCCCCCCGGCCTGGTCATCCATGGCCAGTTCCAGGTGTCCCAGCACAACGGACAGCATGTTGTTGTAATGGTGGGCGACGGCCCCGGCCATGCGGCCCAGGCTCTCTGTCTTTTTGAGATACTGGATTCTGGTCTCCATCTGTTTCTGCTGGGTAATGTCCCGGGCAATACCGATGGAACCGATGATTTCTCCGTCAAGGGATCGAAGGGGGGCCTTTAATGTGTCTAAAAGTATTTGACGGCCGTCCGGGTAGCTGATCCATTCCTCGTTGTGTCGGTGGGTGCCGAGCGCCAGCATTTTTTTGTCATTGCCCCGGAAAGCATCTGCGACTTTTTTTGGATAAAGATCATAATCGGTTTTTCCCACCACCTGATTCGGTGTGGTGCCCAGATGAGAGGCAAATTCATTGTTGCATCCCAGATACACCCCGTCAAAATCCTTATAAAATACCAGGTCAGGTATGGAATTCATAAGAGAGGTGATCAGTCCCAGCTGCTGAGTGTTCCGGGATTCGGCCCGGCGACGTTCGGTAATATCAACAGCCGTGCATACGACAAAGGCAACACTTCCATCTTCATGCCGTCTGGGTATCTTTGAAACTTCAAGGAGACGGGCTTCCCCACGGGCATTGGGGATCCATTCTTCATTATGAACCGGCGTCCCGGTTTCAAAAATCCTCTGGTTGCCGCGTCGGAAGACATCAGCCACGTCCGGGGATAAAAAATCTGCCAGTTTTCGATATGCAATGTCTTTGGGGTGAAATCCCAGAAAATCGGCATGGGCCCGGTTGACCCGGCCATAGGTGTCACCATCGGACAGATGCCACACCTGGGTCTTGATATTGTCCAGCAACAGCCGCTGCTCTTTTGATTTTTTTTCCAGCTTATCCTGGTTTTTCCGCAGGTCCCGGGTCCGGATTTCCAGAATGTCTTCCACCCGCAGCAGGGCTTTTTCCCGGCGGGTCCTGGTACATATTTCCACAAGATATCCAGGGTCAAAGGGCTTTCGAAGATATGCGGCCGCCCCTTTTTCCATGAAAGTCAGGGCCAGATCTGGACTGGGGTCGGTGGTGATCATGATACTGACCATATCCGGCTGCAGTGTTCTGCATTTTGCCAGCAGGGCATCCCCTTTGCCGTCGGGCAGGTGATAATCAATAACCGCCACATCAAACAGTGCTTTTTCCATGGCTGCGGCTGCTTCTCCCAGGGTCAAGGCCGTATGTACCTGATATCCCTGTTGTGTAAATCCCTTTGTCAGTAAATGGGTCTGAAAGCGGCTGTCTTCCACAATCAGGATTTGCAGCTGATCTTTTGGTTTTTCTCCTGCCAGCAGTGCGTTTGCTGTTTGGGTCTGGGCAATGGCCAGGGTCAGGTATGCATTAATTCCCGAATGTATCATATCCTGAAAAAAACCACCATCATGAAAGCAGTGGGTCACCAGAAAACGGGCGGTATTGAACATGGTTATTCCGCTGAGTCCAGTTCTGGCCATGGGGGAGGTTTCCACCGGGTAGAGGGCCAGGGGATAATCTGCCACCAGGGAGCCGATGGCCCCCGGATCCATCCGCCGGTAAGGGGAGGCCGGGATGCATCCCCGGGACTGCTTTTCAGGAATCCGCGCCACGCTTTTTTCCAGGTCGTGTTTGTAATTGGTTGCCAGCCGGTCCATTGCATCGGCAGCAGGTCTGTCCCCAAACCGGCCCATGGTACGGGCGGCGGCCTGAAGACCGGCAATGGACCAGAAGTTATCCCAGTAGTAGTAGTCATTGGGTCCCAGATGTTCAGCACTGAAGCCCGGCGGCAGAAGCCCGGCATAGATGGCGTCACTGTCACGGGTCAGCCGTTTGCGCTCAATCCAGCGCGCTGCTTTTTTGATCACGGGTATCCATGACGCATCCAGCGTCTGGTTGGACAGCGCCTGGTACCGGTCTGCAATCCAGAGCACCTGCCCGTTGGAGTCCCATTCCCCTTCCTGTGACTGAAAATAGCCAAAGGCCTTCTGCCCAGCGGGAAAGGTGTCAAGATGGATTCTGCAGCGGTCCTCGAATCCGGCCATCAGCAGGGCATGCATCATCAGACAGGCATCCCGGTACCAGAAGCGTTTGCAGGTATAGGGGCCGGGAACAATCTGCCGGGCCGACAGCAGCGCCAAAGTGCGGATGGCCGTATTATAGAGAAATTGAATTTTTGGTTCCGGCACCTCTAGGGCTGCCGTTCCCTTTAAGGCGGATGACCAGGCCGTCCCGGCATCAGAATGGGCGCCTGGGGTCATTGGTTTTTCAGCTGCCGTGCCAACAGGCATGTAAAGGTTGATTTCCCTGGCGCCGGTGTTGTTATCTCCGGTGTTGTTATGGCCGGTGTTATTATCAAGGGGAAAGACGGCGACCCCGGTTGCCATGCCCACTCTACATTGGATGGATTTACATGGGCCCGGCTCATGGCGTTTATGAATAACATCGCCTTCTGTATAATTGGAAAAAAAATAGGCTGCAGGCGGGCGGTCAACATACAGGCAGTCGGTCCCGTTTACCAGCATGCCGTGGGCTTCTCCCTCTTGGAGGGGTTGGATTTTTTCAATGAACTGAACACCTTCGGGATTATAGGGCCGCACAGAGACCACAAGCCGGTCGTCCTGCCCGCCCTGGGCTTTACAGGTCATGCAGAGCATGACTTTGCCTGATTTTCGTTCAAGCCTTACCCGGGTCTAAAGCGTCCCCAGCTCTGATGATGTAGTGGTCATAATTTCCAGATTGGGCGTGGTGATCAGTTCCTGGGTGGCATGTTCACTGCGGGATGGAATGAGCATGTGCCCGTCTGCACCCAGAAGTCAGAAATCAATGGACCAGCCGTCAAAAAACGGGGTGACCAGTCCCCGGGGATCCACAATGGGATAAGTGTCCAGGTCTGGAAGCCCCACAGCGGTCCAGTTGCAATGGGTAAGATTGATATGGCTGATGGAAAAGGCCCGGGGAATAAAAGACGAACCGCCGGGGTTGAACTGTTTTTCCACCCAGAAGGGCCAGATCCAGTCCAGGTTGTGCTGGATGGCCTTGGCGTTTACCAGTCCCCTTGCGTGAAACACGATACCCGCCCGGAGCAGTTCAATGGGTTCCTGAATCTCCGAGGGCTGGGCAAACTGGCGCAGCCTTGCCATCAGCCGGATCGGATCAATGAATCCGTGGGCCTTTGCAGCCAGTCGAATAATCAGCCGCCATGGTATCCAGTTGCGAAATATACCCATAAATTCAGTTTCCCCCCTTTTTTTCATCCATGGTCCATTGTTTTTCACTGGCCATTGTTTTTATTTTTTTGTTTGCCCATTGTTCAATTGTGTAAATTACAGCGGCAATGATGACAAGGATTACCGGCAGAATAATTCCCCATTGGGTGGCAGCGCCGCCCAGAATGACAAACAGCGCTCCCAGCAGGGCATTGACGCCCCATCCCATGAGAAAAAAAATGTGAAAGGGAACGCCGGAAAGGGCCAGCATATAGTTTTTTACGGTATAGGGCAGTCCCGGGACCGCCATAAAGATAAAGCTGAATTCCACCTGGCGATGGGCCGGGACCCGGGGAATGGTAAACGCTTTTTTTTGGGCAAACCGTTCCATCCATGGCCGTAAAAAAGAGTGGGACAGGCCAAAGGTTGCCAGCAGATGAAGGGGCATGCCCGCCATCATGAAAAGCATTCCATACCAGGGGCCGAACCGTAATCCCAGCAGAACCAGAAAGATACTGATGGGAAATCCCAGGACCGGCAGCACTGCAAACAGGCCCAGTATCAATACGGGATGGGTGTTTTCGTTGAGTTGCCGGGAGATCCATTCCCATGCATGGTATTTGAATCCCAAAAAAACCACCAGGAGGATGATCACTGCCATGAGTCCTATCAGGCATTGTTTTGCTGTTTTGCTGTTCAGAAAGGCCATAAAATATCCGGGTTCAGAGAAAGGGCTGCGTATACGGGGAGATGATCGGATACCGTCTGAGCGGTCCGGTCTGCAGGAACAACAACGGACTGGGCCTGAAAATGCCGGGAAACAAAAATATGGTCCAGCCGCAGCAATGGACAGAAGGAAAAGAATGTGGGCCTGGGATATCCCTGCTGAGGCACCATTTTCTGGACATCCCTGAATTTTTGCGAGAAATGCCGGTAGATTTTTGAACGAACCCGGCATTCATATCACCGCAGATAATAATGGGTTCCTTAATAAAAGGCAGTTGCTTTTGGGAAAGGCCTTTTTCCAGCTGATCAAAGCCGAGTCCGTCCACCTGGATCATGACCAGCCCGGGGTCGGTACTTGAACCGGTATGGGCGTGAAGCCCCATGAGTTTGACAGCCAGCTCACTTCTGGAAATTTTTTTTCTGAAAAGACGGATATGCCGGTAAGTTTTTTCAATCACAGATCCGGTGGATGTCAAGGATGGCGCCGGCCTGTTTTTTAAAAATATATGCGGCACGATCGCTTTGTCTTTCTTCTGATGTTTCATCCTTTTGTTTCAATGCTTTTGTCTCAAGTTACTCGATAAACCGGCATGGCCGGTCCATGATCATCAATCCGGCCGCACCCAATAAAACCCTGCCCGCGGCACTGCTCTATAGGTGGGGGCGGCACTCTTCTGTTTCATGCTTTTTTGTGTTCGCCAGGACATGTGGGTTAAAGGGGAAAAGTTTCTGGTTTAAACACAGGATTAAAAGGGCAGTTTGTCCACCACGTCTGCTGCGGTGTCAATGCTGCCGTCAATCTGATTGCCAACGACTGGAACAACAGAGATCACAGCGCCTGTGACCCGCATGGGAACAGTAGCCACCTTGGTTAAAACACATCCTGTAAGGGTCAGGCACAATACGCAGATGATCAGAAACACAATGGTTTGTCTCATTATAAAAAAATTCCGTGTATATCTTGATTTTAAAATTTTACTGAGGATTTGAAATATTTTAAAAAAATATAGCAGGTCTGAATCAAAATGCAAGGAAAATTAACAGGCATCCATTGGAGAAATTTTACCGGAGGCCTGAAAAGGAACGATGATTTTTTACCATTGCCCATTGAACATCTATCATGTATTATATACAGATTAAACAGAAATGCGCCCATCTGCTTGGAGCTGCAGCATTTTGCCGGATTATTTTATTGTAAGCCTGCCGGGTATTGTGAGCCTGCCCGTCAAAATTGAAAAGTGGAGTCGTTCTGGTATGGCCCTGAACGCGAAGATGGTCAGGTTTTACTGTGATATACCCGGTTTATGGTCGTTCAATGGGCGTGGTCGTAAAATGGAGGGAGAAAGATAATGAAACCAATTGTTGCTCTTGTGGGCCGTCCCAATGTGGGCAAGTCCACACTCTTCAACAGAATTGCAGGGTCACGGGCTGCTTTGGTAGATAATATGCCGGGTGTTACCCGGGACCGGCATTACAGGGATACATCCTGGAACGGTGTGGCGTTCACCATTGTTGATACAGGGGGATTTCTTGTTTCAGATGATGATGCCTTTGCCGATGAAATCAGGGAGCATGTAAAAATCGCTGTTGAAGAGGCGGATGCTGTTTTGTTTGTTCTGGACGGCAGAGAAGGTCTTTCTCCTTTTGACATTGATCTTGCCGATGTTCTCAGACGTTCTGACAAACCGGTGTTTTACCTGGTCAACAAGATTGAAAACCACAGGCAGGAAGATGACCTTTATGAGTTTTACAGCCTTGGGATAGAGAAATTTTATTCCATTTCCGCAGAGCACGGTATTGGCGTGCAGACCTTTCTTGATGAGCTGGTGGCGGTGCTGCCCCCTGGCGAAACACAAGAGGAAGATTCAGATTACATCAGCATTGCTGTTGTGGGCCGGCCCAATGTGGGCAAATCCTCTCTGGTGAATCGTCTTTTCGGCAGAAAACGGGTGGTTGTTAATGAAAAAAGCGGCACCACCAGAGATGCTGTAGATCTTTACGTTGAGCACAACAGCACCCGCTACCGGCTGGTTGACACGGCAGGTATCCGGCGCAAGGGAAAGGTACGGGAGAAGATTGAAAAATACTCTATTTTAAAGGCATTGAAAAGCCTGGATCAATGTGATGTGGCGTTGATTCTCATTGATGCGGCTGAAGGGATTACTGATCAGGATATTACCATTGCAGGCTATGCCCATGACCGGGGGTGCGGTGCGCTTTTTCTTATCAATAAATGGGATCTCCTGGAGGAAGAACAAAAAGATCAGAAAGCCTTTATGGAACAGCTTAGAATGAAGTCAAAGTTTTTATCCTTTGCCCCGGGCATGACCATATCTGCTCTGACAGGTCAGAGAACCCATAAGATTTTTAATATGGTTCAGTCCATTTATCAGGATTATACCACCCGGATCAACACAGGGGCTTTAAACAGGATCATAGAAGATGCTGTTTTCCGCTCAGAACCTTCCCTGCACAAGGGAAAACGTCTGAAATTCTACTATGCCACCCAGGTTGCCGTTAAACCCCCTGCCATTGTATGTTTTGTCAATTATCCCCATGCCGTGCATTTCTCTTACCACAGATATCTGATCAATCAGATCCGGGAGTCGGCTGCCCTTGAAAAAACGCCGATACGTCTGTATTTCAGGGAGCGTACCGGAAAAATCGATTTTTCAAAAAAAAGTGATACAGAATCAAGGTATGGAAAAAAGACTGAGAAAAAGCAGTTGAAAAGAAAAAAGGAACGAAGGGAGCAGCATGTCAGAAAAAAAAAGAGAGAGTCTATAAAATAACCGGTATGGTTTTTTTTCAGGCAGAAAAATATGGATCTTTTTAAGACAAATATGGAAGACAGCCGATTCTCCCCCCTGGCCGATCGCATGCGGCCGAAACGGCTTGAGACGCTTTTGGGACAGGATCATGTTGCAGGCAAAAACGGTGTGTTGACCCGGGCAATTAAAAACGATACGGTCTTTTCCATTATTCTATGGGGGCCGCCCGGGTGCGGGAAAACCACCCTGGCGGGAATTATTGCGGCAGAAACCCATTCCTGTTTTGTCCAGATATCAGCGGTTCTCTCCAGTGTTAAGGAAATACGGAAAATTATTCAGAATGCAGAGGAACAGCGGCGGCTTTACAGAAAAAGAACCATTCTCTTTGTTGATGAGATCCATCGGTTCAACAAGGCCCAGCAGGATGCGTTTTTGTTTCATGTTGAAAAGGGGGTGATTGTTCTTGTGGGAGCGACCACGGAGAATCCTTCCTTTGAAGTGATTCCTGCGCTGGTGTCCAGGTGCCGGGTCATTACACTGAATCCCCTTTCCCGAAAGGATATCAGAAAAATTCTTGAAAAGGCACTGATAGACAGGGAAAATGGACTGGGGGACATGAAGATGACATTTTCCCGGGAAAGTCTTGATTATATTGCGGCCATGGCCGACGGCGATGTCCGAACTGCGCTGACAGGACTTGAAACAACAGCGTATTATGCCTGTCAAACGGGAGATTTTGTTTTTGTTAATATTCAGGACGTGGAAGCGATTTTCCAGAAAAAGGCCATGGCCTATGACAAATCCGGAGATGAACATTTTAATCTGATTTCCGCGTTTCACAAAAGCCTCAGGGGAAGCGATCCGGATGCCGCCTTATACTGGCTGGCAAGAATGATGGCAGGCGGGGAAGACCCTTTTTACATTATCCGGAGAATGGTGCGGTTTGCCACCGAAGATGTGGGGATTGCCGATCCCGGGGCCCTTACAACAGCGTTAAACGCCCTGGATGCCTTTCGTTTCCTGGGCCGCCCCGAGGGGGATGATGCCATTGCCCAGGCCGCGGTTTATCTGGCCACTGCCCCTAAAAGCAATACCATTTACGCGGCATGGAAAAGGGTGAAAACCAGGGTTGAACAGACAGGGTATCTTCCCGTTCCCCTGCATATTCGAAATGCGCCCACAAAATTGATGAAGGATATGGGATATAAAAAAGGATACAAATATGCCCATGATCATAAGGAGGGCTATGTTCCCCAGGATTATCTGCCTGATGAAATTAAAACCGAGCGTTTTTATTTTCCCACGGACAGAGGGTATGAAAGTACGGTAAAACACCGTCTTGATGCCTGGTTGAAGCTGAAACGTCAAAGCCTGTGATTCATATATTTTCTTGTTTTTTTTCTTTGTTTTTGCTATGTATTTTTGTAAATAAAATTTGATCATCGATTAATACTCGATTATCAAGTTTTTATGGAAGGACAGATTAAGAGCCCTCAGCGGTTGCCTGTCAGGAACATTGAGAACCTAAGGAGATCAGACTTTTCCCCTGCCAGGCGTTAAAAAAATCAAGCTGTTTGAGGACCGCAGGCCGCAGTGTCGCCGATTTTTAGCCTGGCAGGGAAAAAGTCCTCCGTCGTTCTCGTTCCTGACAGGCAACCGCTGGGGGCGGTGGTATTCAAAAAACTTGAAGATCGAGTAATAGAATTCTGGATTTGGATTTATAATCTGGTGCATGGAATAAAATCAATAATCAGGAGGCATTAGCATGAATGAAGTTGTGGAGGTAGGTGGAGTCAGAACCCCTGTGGGATCTTTTGGCGGTTCTTTAAAGTGTGTGTCTGTTGTAGAACTCGGAACCCTGGTGATGAAGGACCTGCTCAAGAGAGTCGGGCTAAGACCGGCAGCCGATGAAGAGGTAAAGGCGTTTGGGCCGGATGCCCTTAAAGATCAGGGACAGATTGATCTTGAGAAAAAACGGCATTTACAGTGAACAAGATCTGTGGATCCGGGCTTAAGGCCATTGCTTTAGGGGCACAGGCCATTATGACAGGAGAATCTGATATCATCATTGCAGGCGGTCAGGAAAGCATGAGCAATGCCCCCATGGCTCTGTCCAAGGCAAGATGGGGCCACAGAATGGAGATTACCTGAACCGGTGATATTCATGATCTTATGGTATTTGACGGGCTTTATGAAATTTTTTACGGATATCACATGGGATTTACAGCTGAAAATATTGTTGAAAAATACGGTATTTCCCGTACGGAACAGGATGAGCTGGCATTGCTGAGTCATCAAAGGGCCCTTAAGGCGGTGAATGACGGAACCTTTGCCGCTGAGATTGTTCCGGTTCCGGTGAAATCCAGAAAAAAAGAGATCCTGGTGGACAAAGATGAAAGACCCATGGACACCAGTATGGAAAAACTGGGCCGGTTGAGACCCGCCTTTAAAAAAGACGGCAGTGCTACTGCAGGCAATGCATCAGGGATCAATGATGCGGCAGCAGCCGTGCTGCTCATGACCCGGGAAAAAGCCCTTGACATGGGGCTTGAAATTCTTGCAACCATCAAGGGATTTGCTTCAGGCGGGATTGATCCTGCCTATATGGGGCTTGGTCCTGTGCCGGCGGTAAGAAAATTGATGACGCAAAAGGGCATGACGGTCAAGGATATGGATATGATAGAGATCAACGAAGCCTTTGCCGCCCAGGCCATTGGATGCATGAGAGAACCAGATATTGAAATAGAAAGGCCCAATGAACTGGGAAGCGGTATTTCCTTAGGTCATCCCATCGGCTGCACCGGCGCAAGGCAGATGGTGACGGCCATCAACCAGATGGCAAGAAAGGGATATTCAACAGGGCTTATCACCATGTGCATTGGCGGCGGCATGGGAATGGCAATGATCATTGAAAGATAGATTTTTGATTTTCACTTTACTTGCAGGATTGCAGGTGATACAAGGAAAGTTGAATAAATTTTTCCATGAAAACATTTGAACAGATCATCCTGTCAGGGAAGAATTAAACTGTCAGGGAACTCTGATAAATTATTAAATTGACAAGGTGGATGAACAATGGATATTTCAAGGAAACTGGGTATTCTTATTTTTACAGCAGTTCCAGCCATCATAGGCGGCGGAATTGTTTATCATTTTTTTGGAAGCTTTGTACAGGTGATAACCTTTGAAATTCTTCTTTATGCGGCTGCAGTAGGGTGTACAAGCAGTTAGGGTGGGCAGGCATATCAGGATTTTTATATTAAACCAGGGGCAGATATCAGGTATGACGTGTTTTTACATCTGATCTGCTCTCTGGTTTGTCATTGACGGTGGTGGCAGTTTGGAGCAGAGTTCTTCTGAAAAAGCAGTCTTCTTTTTTTTTCTATTTCTGTTTTTTATATCCGTGATCTTTGCAGTAAGGCTGATAGTCCCTTTTTTTGCCACAATCGTGATGGGGTTTCTCTGTACAGGTATTTTTTCCCCGTTTTACAAACTTCTGTCAAAGAAGATCGGGGCAAAAACAGCATCGGCAGTAACCTGCCTGATCATTTTTTTTGTTGTGTTTGTTCCGATTTTCTTTTTTGTGGGAATTCTTTCCAAGGAAGCCTATAACCTTTACCTGATGGGCAAGAACGCGGTTTTAAGCAATCAGCTTAAAGAACTGCTGGAAAATACAGAGACACTTGACCATATAAACAATATGTTTTCTGCCCTGGGCGTAAAAACAGTTCTTACCTGGGAAGAACTGATCCGGCCGGTATCGGAAATCGGCAAAATAGTGGGCTTGTCTCTATTTCAGCAGGCCAGTTTTATTGCCTCAAATGTGTTTAAATTTGTTTTTTATTTCTGTCTGATGCTCCTTATTGTATTTTACATGCTTCTGGACGGAAAACGATTTATCAACTATATTTACGATCTTTCCCCTCTGCCCCGTCAGTACAATATCAAATTGTTTGAAAAATTCAGGGACATGGCCGGAGCAGTACTGGTGGGTAACGGCCTTGGTGGTTTAATTCAAGGGGTTCTGGGCGGTATTGTCTTTTACATCTTTGGACTTCAGGCTCCTTTTTTATGGGGAGTTATCATGGGCTTTCTTGCCTTTCTTCCCATTGTGGGCGTAGGTCTGGTTTTATTGCCTGCCGGGGTTGTTCTGATGCTCAAGCACAGAATTGCAGCAGGGATTTTTGTTGCGGTTTTCTATGTGATTCTTTCCTGGACGGTGGAATATATTGTTAAACCGAAAATTGTGGGAGACAAGGTAAAACTTCATCCTCTGATTGTTTTTTTTGCCATACTGGGCGGTCTGAAACTTTACGGTATTCTTGGTATTATCTATGGTCCATTGATCACCACATTTTTTCTGACCCTGGCAGATATTTATTTTATGAATTATCAATTGATGGTTGAACCTGAAAAAAATAATTCAAAGAACCGGCTCATGGGTCCTGAAGACTTGTGAACTGTTTTGACAGGGCCTGGGGAATGGGCCCGGCGCATTTATATGAAAATGCAGCCTCAAATTATCGACAGCAGATCCCATGGCCCGTTGGCTGCGGCATAATGCCATTTTCATGCTTCGTTGTGTCCGTCAGGACATGGCGGTTATATTAAAATAAGGATTCTGATGATAAAAGAGAGTAATGTAACCAGCATTGAGAAGGAGATGAAACAATCCTATCTCGAATATGCCATGAGTGTTATCATAGGGCGGGCGCTTCCCGATGTAAGGGACGGCCTTAAACCGGTTCACAGGCGTGTGCTCTTTGCCATGCGCCAGCTTCGGAATGACTGGAATAAACCCTACAAAAAATCAGCCAGGATAGTGGGTGACGTCATCGGTAAATACCATCCCCACGGTGATTCGGCTGTTTATGACACGATAGTCCGCATGGCACAAAATTTTTCTCTGAGGTATCCCCTTGTGGACGGCCAGGGCAATTTCGGATCTGTAGACGGTGATTCCCCGGCAGCCATGCGTTATACAGAGATAAGGATGCAGAAGCTGGCTCACCAGATGCTGGTGGATCTTGAAAAGGAAACCGTTGATTTCAATCTGAATTACGACGAGACCATGGATGAGCCGTCTGTTCTTCCCACAAAGTTTCCTGCCCTTCTTGTCAACGGGTCATCAGGTATTGCCGTTGGCATGACAACCAATGTCCCCCCCCATAATCTGGGCGAGGTGGTTGATGGATTGATTGCTCTACTTGACTATCCTGACATGGAAATAAAAGATTTAATGTCCCATATTCCGGGTCCTGATTTTCCCACCTCCGGGATCATCAACGGCAGAAAGGGGATTTATGATGCATATACCACAGGCCGCGGCATTATTACCCTCCGCGCCCAGGTGGATGTAGAGGAAAATTCCAAAACCAAAACAGAGACCATTGTTGTAAGTGAGCTGCCCTATCAGGTCAACAAGGCCAAACTGGTGGAAAAGATTGCCCATCTTGTCAGGGACCGAGAAGTGGAGGGCGTTTCCTATGTCAGGGACGAATCAGACCGTCACGGAATGCGTATTGCCATTGGTCTGAAACGGGATCAGTTCTCTGATGTGGTTATGAATCAGCTTTACAAGCATACCAACCTGCAGACGAGCTTTGGCATTATTTTTCTGGCTGTGGTGAACAACCGCCCAAAGCTTCTGAATCTCAAGGAAATCCTTGAGTATTTTATTGAACATCGACGGGACGTGATAAAGAGAAGGACCCTGTTTGATCTTAGAAAGGCTGAAGAACGCGCCCATATTCTGGAAGGGCTGAAAATTGCCCTTGAGCATCTTGATGATGTGGTTGCGCTTATCCGCAGGTCAAAATCTCCTGATGAGGCAAAGCAGGGCCTGATCAGCAGATATGAGCTGACAGCCATCCAGGCCCAGGCGATTCTTGATATGAGACTGCAGCGGCTTACAGGGCTTGAACAGGATAAAATTATCCAGGAGTATGAGGACCTGCTCAAGGCCATTGCCTGGTACAGGAAAATTCTTGCAAGCGACGATGAGGTCAAAAAAATCATTAAAGAGGAACTCGCCCGGTTAAAGGAAGATTTTAATGATAAAAGAAGGACACTGCTTGCCGATGATGCCAGTGAGATCAATGTCAAGGATCTTATTGCAGAAGAGGACATGGTGGTGACCATAACCCGCAGCGGTTATATCAAGCGCAATCCTGTAACCCTTTACACCAGCCAGCACAGGGGAGGGAAAGGCAAGACAGCCATGGCCACCAAAGCGGATGATTTTGTTGAGCATCTCTTTGTTGCCTCCACCCATCATACCTTTCTCTTTATCACCAGTTTCGGCAAGGTGTATCAAACAAAGGTGTACGAACTTCCCATGGCAGGGCGCTCAAGTCTTGGCAAGGCCCTGGTTAATCTGCTCAACCTTGCTGAAAAGGAAAAGGTGGCGACCATCCTGACCGTTCCTGAATTTGCTGTAAACCAGTATGTGGTCATGGCCACCAAAAAGGGACGGGTGAAAAAAACAGATCTTATGGCCTATTCCAGACCAAGATCCGGCGGACTTATCGGTATAAAACTGGCCGAAGACGATGAGCTTATTGCCGCCCGGATCACTGACAATGATTTGGATATTTTTCTGGGATCAGACCAGGGCAAGGTGATCCGGTTCCATGAGCAGGATATCAGAGAAACAGCCAGGGGGTCTATGGGGGTCAGGGGCATGAGAATAGACGCCGCCGGCACTTCTATTGTGGCCATGGAGTCTCTGAATCACGGGAATACCCTGCTGACTGTAACGGAAAACGGATACGGCAAACGCTCATTTGTAGACGACTACAGAACCCAGGCAAGGGGGGGTAAGGGGGTTTTTTCCATTAAGACCTCTGAACGAAACGGCGTTATGGTTTCCCTGCTGCTTGTAGATGACAGCGACGAGCTTATGCTGGTCACAGACCGGGGGAAACTCATACGGATTTCCATGGAGGATGTTTCTGTTATCAGCCGGAATACCCAGGGGGTTAAACTGATCAATCTGGCGGCATCGGAAAAACTCATTGCCATTGCCAGGCTGCCCGAAGGTGAAGCCCCCGAAGCTGAAGATATGGACGGTGAAGCCACCGAAGGTGGAGATCTCGAAGGTGAAGACACAGAAAGTGGAGACACAGAAGGTGAAGGCTCCCAGGGAGATGAGTAGGAGAGAGAAAATCCCTGAAACTCGGTTCTCAATGTTCCTGACAGGCAACCGCTGGGGGCGGCGGAATTCAAAAAACTTGATGATCGAGTGAAATCTGATCATCAAGGTATAAAAACTATTATTTCCTGTGTTTTGCAGGCAAGGGTTCAATGGAGGCCGGCATGGCAAAAGAGGTGCCTGGAAAAGACATCAGGGGACACAGAAAAAGACTGCGCGAGAAGTTCATGGAGGGCGGTCTTGAGGGATTTCATGATTACGAGGTTCTTGAGCTTCTGCTTACCCTGAATACCCCGAGAAAAGATTGCAAAGCCAATGCCAAGGACCTTTTAAAACGGTTTAAAACCCTGCCCAATGTGTTTGAGGCCAGCGCTCTGGAGCTTCAGCAGACCTACGGAGTCGGACCGGCCAATGTCTTTGGGGTAAAGCTGATAAAGGCCGTGGCCGACCGCTATCTTGAACAGCGTCTTATATCAAGGGATGTGGTAAAAAATTCCAAAGATCTGCGGGCGTATCTGGCCCATGCCCTGGGAAGCAAGCCAAAGGAACTTTTTGCAGGGGTTTTTCTTGATGCCAAAAACAGGGTGATTTCCTGTGAGATTCTTTTCCAGGGGACCCTGACCTCAAGCGCGGTTTATCCCCGGGAGGTTATTGCCGCGGCCATTGAAAAAAGGGCTGCTGCAGTTATTTTCGCCCATAATCATCCGTCCGGAGATGCATCTCCCTCTGCCGAAGATATTGCCATCACCCGGCGATTGATTTTTGCCCTCCGCCATGTGGGCATTACCGTTCACGAACATTTGATAACGGCAAGTGAAGGATTCTACAGTTTTGCCGACCATGGCAGAATTGCCGAGTTTAACCGGGAGTTTGAACAGAAAAATGGATGATAAAACAGAACAGAAACCCCCATGTTTTGGTGATCTTGAAACAGTTTTTCCCATGACGGATAAAGGATTGAGGGAGACTCCGGATGACTGCATGTACCTTTGTCCCTGGAAAACCGCCTGTCTCAGGACAGCCATGGCAGGAAACAAAGGGAAAAAGGTCAAGGAAGAGCTTGTGGAGCGCAGTGAAAAAGCCGGGATGATCGGTTTTTTTGAGCGCTGGTCCAGAAAAAAGCAGATACACAAAGAAAATCACTGAACGGGGAAATTTTAGGGGGAGCAATGAAATCAGTTAAGGATCTGCAACTTAAGGGGAAAAGGGTTTTTGTTCGGGTTGATTATAACCTGCCCATGGATGAGTCCCTGAATATTACCGATGACAACCGCATAAGGGCGACCCTTCCCTTGATCAATTATTTAATTGAAAAACAGGCGAAAATCATACTGGCATCCCATATGGGCCGGCCTGAAGGCAAAAGAAATGACAGGCTTTCCCTGGCACCGGCAGCAGAGCAATTATCCGTGCTTTTAAACAGAAAAATCGATTTTGCAGATGACTGCATTGGCACCTATGCCCGTGAGAGGGCAGCAAAGCTTGAAAACGGTGCTATTCTTGTTCTTGAAAACTTGAGATTTCATAAGGGTGAAAAAAGCAATGACCCGGATTTTGCCAAAGAGCTGGCAGCCCTGTGCGATGTTTACGTGAACAATGCCTTTTCCGTATCCCATAGAAGCCAGGCCTCGGTGGTCGCAATAGTGCCCTGTGTCAGGGAATCGGCTGCCGGTTTTCTTCTGGAAAAGGAAGTCGCCTGCTATAATGACTGTGTAAAAAATCCCACACGACCTTTGGTGGCTGTTATCGGCGGGGCCAAGGTGTCCACCAAGCTCAATGCACTGAATAATATGCTTAATTATGTGGATACCCTGATTATAGGGGGTGCCATGGCCAATACCTTCTTAAAGGGATGCGGGATAGATACCAAGGGCTGCCTGATAGAAGCGGATCTTGTGTCAACAGCCAAAGATATTGTTAAAACGGCCAATGAAAGAGGTGTTGAACTTCTGCTGCCTGAGGATCTTGTAGCAGCTGAAAAATTTGATAAAAATGCATTGAAACAAACAGTTCTGATAAATGAAATTCCAGACCAGTATATGGCACTGGATATCGGGCCGAAGACCGCTTTTGTTTTTGCAAAGGCAATCAAAAAGGCAAAAACCATTGTGTGGAATGGTCCCATGGGGGTTTTTGAAATGGAGGCGTTCAGGGCCGGCACCCAGGTTGTTGCAGATGCTGTGGCAGAATCCAGCGGATTTTCTGTTGTCGGGGGCGGGGATACCGGCCTTGCTGTAAAATTATGCCGTGTGGCTGAAAAAATAAGCTATATATCTACAGGCGGCGGGGCATTCCTCCATCTGATGGAGGGCAGAGCGCTGCCCGGCGTGAGCGCTCTCGAAGATCATGCACAAAAAGGAGCAAAATAAGATGTTCTGCTGCTGCAGGGCAGTTCTCAGCCATGACAAAAAACTCAGACGATCCTACTATGAGGTTCTCAGGGACCAGATGGATCTTTTTGTGCTGGATTATTCTCTGCTTCATTCCTACCAGAATTTCCTAGATCAGAACCTGCCCTATCCCTTTGTGGAAATCAGGGAGCTTAAGCCCAGGGCGCGGATTCCCAACACAGAATTCAAGCATCAGAATTCTTTTCTGGTGATCTTTTCTGAAAGTTCCCTGAATGCCAATCATAAAAAATACGTCAGATACTTTGATGCCAATAAAACCACAAAGACAAATCTTATAAAAAATAAATATTTTTCCGATGTGGATGATTTTCATAACAATCTTAAATATATGGAAACCCCCGGGTTTTATAATTTAATGAAAAATCTTCTCCCTGTGGATTATGCCCTTTTGATTCAGCCGGATGCCAGGGCCAGGAAAAGCTATGCCCTGACCCATGTTCATGTGAGGATTGACTGGCCCATTGCAGACGCCGCAGAGCACCTGGCTAAATATTTGCGGTATATTTCAAGGGATCTTTACGAAAAAGGGGACAAATACGCTGAAACCATTCAAAATAAGTTTTTTGAATACTACGGGATGCCTGTTATGGCAGGGGGACGTCGGACAGCGGCCATTGTGGCGGCTCAGTATTTTAGAAAAATCGGTATCATGACCACTGTTTATGTGGGCAGCAGTGAGTCAAGGGCGCTTTTAAGAATAGACGAAAACGGAATATCCAAGGCGGTTCTGGTTAAGTTTTCCAGGGAGGAGATCCGTAAAATTGCTGATATAGCTGGATTTAACATGGAAAGATTTTTAAAGAACTATGTGATTGCCAAGGACAACAGAAAATATGTCTGTATTTTCAATGTATATTATACCTGTTCCGTTCATGCCCTTCCCTCGGAAGGCGGACGGCTTAGAGAGTGTAAAACCGACAGCAACTGGCTCAGTGTCTCCCTGGAGCAGATTCTGCCAAAGCCATCCGTCCACAATTGTCCGCCTGTTCCCTTTAAAATTATTTATTCATAAAGGGGTTTTATCATGGCAATTTCGTCGCAGTCGGGAAAGTTGACGCATAAAATACAGTCTGCCCAGATTTTCAAGGGCAGTTCTGACCGGTCAATCACGGAAAAATCAAATCGTTTGAAAAATTCCGGTCTGTAAGTCAGGGTAAACAGACTTTTGATTTGAAACACCAACGCTTCCTGTACGCATCTGTCCACCAGAAGGGTGCCGATGCCCTTATGGGCTGCCTTCTCCCATACGGCTAGGGATCTAATTTCTGCAAGGTCTTCCCAGCAGAACTGAAGGGCGCAGCATCCCAAAATATCACCGGCTTCCTCGTACACCCAGAAATCCCTGAGATGATCGTAAAGTTTGCTCAACGGCCGGGCCAGCAGCTCTCCCTTGCTGCTATAGTGCTGAAGCAGAGCGTGAATGGGTTTGACATCATATATCATTGCTTTTCTTATCATGGTTTTTCCTTATTTAAATCAGTTCATCAACACTTTTCCTGAGCTCTGTATCGGAAAAGGGCTTGTGAAGGATTTTGCTGATACCCGCTTTTTGCATCGTATCATGGTTAAACTGAACACTTTGTTCGCCGTTTTTGGTCATGATAAAATCGCTTTGCGTGGTTATCATGAGAACCGGAAGCTGCTGTGGTGAATACTGTTTTCGGATGACCCGGGTCAGCTGAAGCCCGTTCATTTCAGGCATGTTCAAATCAGTTATAACCAGGGCGGGCTTTAAAATGGATACGGCTTTGACGGCTTCCCCGGGAAATTGAAACAGGGTGGGAGCGTACCCGAATTTTTCAAGTTTGTTCTGATAGAGTTTGAGCATCATTTTTGAATCATCTATCACATATATATCTAGTGGTTTTTTAAGATTTTCTACCGGTTCATTGTCTTGAAAATTGATTTTTTCGGCAAGTTCAGGAAACCCCTTGTCTTTCATCATTTGAACAAAGTGCCGGCTTGCGGCCCTGGCGGCTTTGTTCTGAACATAATGGACTGCAAGCCGGGTAAATGCAGGTTCCTGTAACAAGAAATTGAAAATATTGTCTGCACGGCTGTCAATCAAGGCGGCAACCACATTTTCAGCCGTCTGATTTTCTTTTCTAATCAGTTTTTTAAGTCCTGCTACCAGTGCTTTGGATAAATTTTTATCAACAGCCCGGGCAGCACTCATTCGTACGGGTTCAACCGGATCTGACAGTCCGGCTGCAAGAAGGATACCCCACTGGGTTGAGGGGAGACGTTCCATGGCTTCATAGGAGGCCTGCCTGACATTTGGATTTTTGAGGCATGTTTTTATAATGTCAAGGATGCAGGGCAGGGCTGCCTGGTCTCCGATATACCCAAGGGTTGTGATAAGGTGAACCATGTAATCCGAAGAATCCTGAAAAGCGGCTTTGGTAAGAATGGGGACGGATTTTTTCCCTGTTTGGATAATTTGATCTATGGCTGCATTCCGGAGTCTGGCATATTTTGAAGAGAGCAGGCTGGAAAGGGTTTCCAGGGCATACTGGGTCTGAATGGCTGCAATGCCTTCAATGGCGGTCAATGCCATGGGATTTTGAACGTTTACAAATGAAAGAAGAATGTCAACCGCTTCTTTTGATGCAAGCCTTGAAATGGCTGTTATGGATTCCCTGGATTCCCTGTCATTTGTTTTTCTTTCTTTAATCAGTTTTGAAAACACAGGCAGTGCATCGCTCATTCTGAGTACGCCAAGGGATTTTACAGCATGATAAAGAACGTCAGGGTCTGTGCCGGTATTTATAATATCAGTAAGAACAGGGGCCACTTCAGTCAGGAGAAGATCACCGGCAGCTTTAATATATATGATCTGATTTTGTTTTTCTTTTTGGGTGATGTATTTGATGACCAGGTCTGTGTTGCCGCAGGCTTTGTCAAGGATCAAATCATAAAGGACGTCTCTGATCTCAGGATCTGCCATTTCAATCCGGGTTAAATGATCGAGCAGCGGAAAGGCAGTTTTTTCATCAGCCCTGCCGATTTCAAGCAAGGCCTGTTTCTGGGTTTGAATATCAAGATGGGTGTCTGATGCAAACTGCAGAAGCGCTTTTGCCTTGACCACGTCCCCGGCCTTAAGGCAGAAAAGCAGTTCATCCATGAACTCCTGTGAATTAATGCTGACCATAATTATGCCTGCTGTTTAAACTGGTAAAAAACAGATTTTAAATATCTTTGCGGGGTGAACAGATCTGAATCATTGGCAAGGGATTCTGTAGCGCCTATAATCAGATAACCATCCGGTTCCAGAACTTTTGCGATATTGCTGTATATTTTTCTTCTGTTTTCAGTTGTAAAATAAATCATGACATTTCTGCATAGAATAATGTCAAATTTTCCAAGGCCGACAAAGGGGTTCATGAGATTCATTTTTTTAAACTGCACCATGAATCTAATTTCATCCTTTATACGCCAATATTCACCCGCTGGTGTGAAATACCGGTTTAAGCGGTTTTGATCCAGTCCTCTGGCAATTTCAAATTTGTTGTATTTTCCGTAACTGGCCTGGGCCACTGCAGCATCGGAAATGTCTGTGCCCAGCAGTTTGATATTATAGTTTTTAGGGGTGATGTTCATTTCGTTCAGGGCCATGGCAATACTGTAAATCTCCTGGCCGGTTGAGCTGGCAGCGCTCCAGAGACTGATGGACGGTCTCAGCCCTGATCTGGTTCTGGAGCGTTTGTCTATCAGATCGGGCAGGATTTTAAACTGGAGAAGTTCAAAAGGGGA
The DNA here is from genome assembly GCA_034660495.1 of Thermodesulfobacteriota bacterium. Taxonomy (GTDB): domain Bacteria; phylum Desulfobacterota; class Desulfobacteria; order Desulfobacterales; family Desulfobacteraceae; genus DATFJZ01. The sequence continues at coordinate 21,621 of JAYEJJ010000297.1, forward strand.
CTTGTCCCGGAAAAAGTAGGTTTCATTGGTGGAGATGGCATCAATTATTTTTTTTTCAATTTCTTTTTTAAACTCGCTTTTTGTTTTTGTCAGCAGATTTGAGTAGGAGGGGCAATTATAGGCTGTAAGGACAGGATTAAGTCTTGTTTCTATCAGGTACTCCTTTCCCTTTGACAGAGCAATACCTGAAATTTCAAGAATATATTTTGAAAACGCATCAAACTCCTGCGGCGTAATTTTAATCATTTCCAGGGACTCACTGTTTTACCGTTTCAGCAATGGCTTCGGCTATTTTTTCAAGGGGGGCTATTATATCTGCCAGGTTGTTTTCAATGGGGTATCTTGGCATGCCAAATACGGTACAGGTTTCCTTGTTCTGTGCAATGACAATGCTGCCGTTTTTTTTCATTAATTCCAACCCCTTTGCCCCATCAGATCCCATTCCTGTCATTATCACGCCGGTGGCCCTGCCCACATAATGTTCTGAAATGGACCGGAACAGGTAATCCGCCGACGGCCTGCAACTGTTTTCAGGAGGGTCATCGGTGATCTTAATACACCGCGTAGATCCGTCGTGACCGGCTGCTACTTTCATCTGCCTGCCCCCGGGTGCAATATAAACGATATTGGGCAGTACAGGTTCATTGTTCTCAGCCTCCTTTACCGTAAGTTTTGACTTGGCATCCAGGCTTTTGGCAAGGGACTGGGTAAACATGGGGGGCATGTGCTGAACAATTAAAACCGGCACGTTCAGATCTGATCTAAGCATGGGAATCATTTTGGCCAGCGCATTGGGGCCGCCTGTAGAAATCCCCAGGGCTATGATTTCAGAAGGGGTTTTTCGCTTCTCCTTTTTGTCCTTTGAAATATAGGCGGCAGTCCGGCTGGCTGTCCTGTCATAAAAAGGTTTTCTGACAATTTTGGCTTTCAGCCTGGCACTGAATTCTTTTTTTCGTTTAAACGCCTGAATGACCGGAGCAAGGGATTCTCTGACTTTTACCAGGTTGTCAGCCATTTTACCGGCATCGGGCTTGGTAATGAAATCAAAGGCGCCAAGTTCAAGGGCTTTGATGGTCATTTCACCGCCCTTACGGGTCAGGTTTGAAAGCATAACCGCGGCAGGGGGAGAAGGATGGTCCTTTAGCTGCTCTAAAACTTCAATGCCGGTCATTTCAGGCATTTCAATGTCCAGGGTGATAAGGTCAGGCTTTAGGGATGCAATTCGGGACATGGCTATTTTCCCGTTATTTGCAGTTCCTATGACCTCAACCCCTGATATTTCTTTTAACACGTCAGTGATTATTTTCCGGTAGAAAATGGTGTCGTCTATCACAAGGACTTTAATTTTTTCCATTTATTCTTTGAGCACCTCTTCAATGTTCAGAATACCGATAAGGTTGTTTTTTGTTTTTAGAACACCGTGGAAGAACTTTCCCTTTACCCCGCTTATATTGGACGGGGCCTGTTCTATATTGTCCTTTTCTGCTGATACCACATCGCTGATGCTGTCGACCAGAAGACCAATGTGTTCTTCCTGGGAACGAACAATGATATTGCGGTTGTTTCTGTGGGTTTCTATCTGGGACAGCCCGAGTTTTTTCCCAAGATCCAGTATGGTTACAATACGTCCTCTAAGGTTGAGGACCCCTACAACGTAATCTGCAGACTGGGGAACACTTGTCATTTCAAAATTTTTATTAATTTCCTGAATATTCAGAATATCGATGCCGCACAAGGCGTTTCCCACATAAAACGTGGCCAGTTCCATGGCGGCGTCTGAAACCATATCTAAGGTGTCATTCATAGGTTAGTCTCCCTGTTTCATTTTTCGTTGTGATGCGCATCATGTAGGTTATAAAAACGGCCATGGCTGCCAGAATACTCTTTTATACATGCAGGTATTTTCTTATGACTTTCATGAGATTTTCCCGGTCCAGTTTGATCTCGTATTCGTCAATGCCGACCAGCTGTCCCCGTTTAATGTGCTCATCGCTTGCCAGGGAGGTCAGGGCAATAACGGAAAAATTGAAAAAATCAGGACTGTCCTTGATTTTTTTTGTCAGTTCAAACCCATCCATGACAGGCATTTCAAGATCAGTTACAACAATATCAATTTCCTCTGAACGGTTCTGCAGGATTTCCCAGGCTTCAGCACCGTCTTCCGCCTTAATGACCTTGAATCCTTCTTCTTCCATAAAGCTGCTGACCTGGTTCCTGAAAAAGGCAGAATCCTCAGCAAACAGAATCACCTTCTGTCCGGATTCAGCCATCTCTGTCGCAGCGCCTTTCTCCTGGGTGAACCATGAGGGATTCAACTCTTTTACCAGGGTGAATATATCCACCAGAAGCGTGGTGTGGCTGTTGATAATCATGGACCCTGTAATACAGGGCTGTTTCAGGGTTGAATCATCAATGTCAAGAAATAGTTCCACGGCATCCACAGGGGGCGAGACAATGAGTCCGATTTCCCGTTCCTTGACTTTGAATACAATGATTTCCTGCTGTTCCCGCTGGGGCAGTTTTTCAAGATCTGCCACCTGGGAAAGTTCATACAGAGGGAGGGCGCCTCCCCTGTACTGAACAACTTTTTTGCCGCTTATCTCCTCAATGCTGGAAACGGGGATTCTTTCTATTCTTTCTACAAGATTCAGCGGGGCTGCAAAATATTCTGATTCCCCATTTCTGAAGAGCAGAAGGGATGCCTTGTCACTGGCCCTGTCTTCGGCTTCCCGGGCTTCTCTGGCAGCTTTGGTAATTTTTTCTGTTTCAGAGGCCGATGTTAATTCAGCCATCTGGGCAAGACTTGATACATCAAGAATAAGGGCAACCCTGCCGTCCCCCATGATGGTGGCACCGGCATAGCCGTTACCTTTTTTAAGATGTCTGCCCAGGGGTTTGACAACAATTTCTTCCGAATCACTCAGTTCGTCCACCACCATTCCGTATTTGAACTGTCCGGCAGAGACCACGGCAATATTAATGGCGCTGGCCGCACGATACCTTCTGTCTTTTCCGGTGCGCTGTTTTTTGGCCTTGTCACCCTGGTCCGCAGGACTGTCAGGCTCTGTTTCTTCTGTATCATGTTTTAACGACCGTCTGTCAGACACGGAAACCCTTTTGTCAGGGTATTTCTTATTATCATCCGGATGAATAAAGGTTTTTTCAATTCCCAGAATTTTTGAAAGATTGAGCAGGGGCAGCAGATTTCCCCTTAAGCGGACAACATCGGCATCACCGACCTTTTCAATTTTTTCTTTTACCATGGAGGCTGGTATCCGTAACAGCTCATCTAAATTGACTTGGGGAATGGCATATTTTTCATTGCCCACGGAAATGATTTGACTGGGTATAATGGCCAGGGTTAAAGGCAGCTTGATCTGGATATCTGAACCTGCACCGGTTTCTGAGTCAATTTCTATGATGCCCCCCAGTTTTTCAAGGTTGGTGACCACAACGTCCATGCCAACGCCTCTGCCTGACACATCTGTTACCTGTTGTGCGGTTGAAAAACCGGGAAGCAGAATGAGCTCAGTTTTTTCCTTGTCTGTCATGGCACTGATCTGCTGCTCTGTTTTTAATCCTTTTTCCAGGGCGGCCCTGGCAAGTTTTTCAGGGTCAAGGCCTTTTCCATCATCGGATATCACAATATTGACCAAACCTGCATCGTGGAAAGCGCGCAGTATGATTTTTCCTGCAGGGGGCTTGCCGGCTTCCTTTCTTTTTTCAGGCATTTCAATACCATGGTCTACCGCATTTCTTACCAGATGGGTCAATGGGTCATTAATGGACTCGATAATGGTCTTGTCCAGTTCAACATCTTTTCCTTCGATAATTAGATCAACTTCTTTCCCCAGATCCCTGGAAAGGTCTCTTACCACCCGTGTGAATTTATTGAAAACATTGGCAATGGGCTGCATGCGGGTCCGCATGATGGCCTCCTGGAGCTCGGATGTGATCATGTCGATGCGCTGGCTTGACAGTTCAGTGGCCTTGCTGTTGGATGACCCAATCCCCTGGATCAGCTGGTTACGGCTTAATACCAGTTCCCCTGCCAGATTCATAAGGGTATCCAGCAGATTGACATTGACCCTTAAAGACCCCTGGGGCTTGATGGATGCGGCCATGTCGTCCTTTTCAGCCGACTCTGCGTTCATATGTTCATTGGTATGCATGGGCTTCTGCGGGCTGGTTGCAGGGTTTGCTGCATGCTCATAATCAGTGGACCCTGGAGAAACAGATTCCAATTGTGTTGATTCTGCCTGGGCAGGTGATGTGTCAGTGTCAACTGCCAAAGACATCTCTTCTTCAGCCAGAGGCCTTGCCGGCATGGATAGAGCCTCAGATGGACCTGACGCGCTGGACAGGGACAGCATATGATCCTCTACCAGATGTATGTGCTGTTCTTCTATGCCAAACAATGTTTCAGCCATATCCGGTTCAATAATGGTCGCATAAAGAATCTGAAAGGGAATCCGTGTGGACACCAGATCACTGTCAAGGGTGCCCACTGATTCAAAGTCCATTCTTGAATCAATGATAATGCCGGTTTTTTCAAGTGTCTTGAGCAGGGTTATGGGATTTTTGTTTTTTTTGTGTATATCATGGATTAAATCGTATTCAGCTATATAGATAAATTTACCGTCATTTTTGCAGTTGTCAATATCATACCGGGATACACCGGGAAAAATCCTCTGATCGGACAGGTGGATGTCCAGCATTTCTGAGACTGATTCCTGCTTTTCTTCAAGCAGGCTTGCTTTGGTAATCTTTTCCAGAGCAGTGATATAGCTTTCAACATCCTGGTCATTGCTGGACTGAATGTTGTTTATCAGTTCTTCGAGTTTGTCAAAACCTTCTAATAGAACATTAATTTTGTCCGGTTCCGGAGAGATTTCAAAATTACGGATAAGGTCAAGTACATTTTCCAGGCTGTGGGACAGCTCTTTTACAACGGTAAGTCCCATGAAGCCGGCCCCTCCTTTTATGGAGTGGGCGGCGCGAAAAACGTTGTTTACAAGGTCGATGTCTAGGGTGTTGCCTGAAGTGCCTTCAATGGCTAAAAGATCGCTTTCTATGTCAGACAGATGCTCAATGGACTCCTCTATATACATCTGCAGGGTTTCGTCGTCTTCAAACATTGTGCTTCTCCTGGAAAAGGGTGAGTTTGGTTTTTTTGATACATGAAAAAGTATATCAATCCTTTGTGTTTATCTCAAGGTATTTTTTCTTTTCAAAGCAGTGGTCTGGTCTTGCACCTAAGGATTAAACGGTCGGGTAAACTTTTCTGACAATTCCTGTTTCTAAACATTTTTGATCAATTTTAAGACAGGCAAAGGTGTTGGGCTGGGCGTGCCTGATGCTGTTTCTGGTTTCATCATAAATATCAATGACTTTTCTTGTTAAAAGCGGCCCCTTTGGGGGAAGGATTTCTATATGATCATTAATTGAAATTTTATTTTTAACATTGATGACAATTTCATCATCCCGTATCTGATCAATTATTCTCCCGATAAAGCAGTGAATTTCTCCGGTCCGCTGGTTTTCATAATCCGGCTGGATTTCATCCGCCTGATTAAAATAAAATCCTGTGGTATAGGTTCTGTGATAAACCCGGGAGAGTTCATATTGCCACTGGGGGTCTATTCTGTATTGTCCAGGGGTGGCAATGCAGGCATCAATGGCCTGTCGATAAGTTTTTACCACAGAGGCCAGATAGTTCAGTCCCTTCATTCTTCCCTCAATTTTAAAGGAGTCAATGCCGGCATCCACCAGGGCGGGAATGTGCGCCAGCATGCAAAGATCTTTTGAGTTAAAAATATAGCTTCCTCTGTTGTCTTCCATCAGGGGATGGAAACTCAAAGGACGCTGTTCTTCCACAACCGAGTATTTCCACCTGCAGGGATGGCTGCACAGTCCCCTGTTGCTGTCCCTGCCGGATAGAAAACTGCTTAATAGACATCTGCCTGAATAGGAAATGCACATGGCGCCATGGATAAAGGTTTCAATCTCCATATCGGTTTGGGAAGCGATTTCCCTGATTTCTTTCAGTGCGAGCTCCCGTGCCAGGTTTACCCTTGTGATTCCGATGGTTTTCCAGAAATTGACCGCGCTTAGACAGGTTGTGCTGGCCTGGGTGGAAAGATGCAGGGGAATGTCGGGAATGAGTTTACCGGCCAGATGGATAATGCCCGGATCAGCCACGATCAGTGCATCAGGATTGATTTCCCTTATTTTATTCAGATATTCTGATAGGGCAGACTGTTCCCAGGTCCTGGAATATATATTGCAGGCGATATATACACGTACATTGTGCTGATGGGCGAATTCAACCGCCTTGAAAAGTTCCCTGAGGGTAAAATTGCCGGAGAAATTTCTTAAACTGAACTCCCTGCCTGCCAGATAGACCGCATCTGCTCCGTAGGCCACAGCCACTTCAAGTTTTTCAAAATTCCCGGCAGGTGCCAGAAGCTCGGTTTTTTTTTGGGGTATGGTCATCTTTAATCTATTGTGGTACCCCCGGCAAGAATCGAACTTGCGCACATGGATTAGGAATCCAATGCTCTATCCACTGAGCTACGGGGGCCTTTATGATTTGTGTGGGTATGGATAACACAATCCAGCCGTTCAGTCAATACCGAAAGCCTTTATGCTTTTTTTCCAGTCAGCCGGCTGCACCTGATTGTTGATCTGCCTATTCTACCAGAAGCTTCTGGCCGGGGTAGATTTTACTGCCCTTGGTGAGGTTGTTCAAGGTCAGCAGCCGGTGCAGTGTCATATTGTATTTTTTGGCTATGGTAAAGGGATTGTCACCGGATTTTACCCAGTAGGTTGTGGCTCTGGATATGGATTTTCCCGATGCCTGGACAGGGACGATGAGTTTCTGGCCGATGTAGAGAGCAGAGCTTGAAAGGTTGTTGGCTCCCATGATCCTGTTTGTGGTGGTGTTGTACCGCCGGGCTATAATCCAGAGGTTGTCTCCCTTTTTCACACTGTAGCGTATGGTCTTTCCCGGGGAAAGGCTGCCCTTTTGCGGAGAAAAACGGCTGCCTGATGCGGGTATTTTAAGCACTTTGCCGGCAGCAATGATATTTTCACTGAAAATTCCATTGGCCGATGATATGGCCCTGACGTTTGTTTTGTATTTTCGGGCAATCCCTGAGAGGGTATCGCCTCTTCTTACCTTGTAGTATGCGTATCTCGTGGGTTCAGGGTAGGATGACTTGATCTTGTCAAGGGTTGCCGTAAAAGCGTCTGCTTTATCCACAGGTATTCTGATATTGTACTCTTCTGGAGGGAGAAGAGCGTATCTCAGCTCAGGGTTGAGTTCCTTGAGAATTTCCCGGGTGGTATTGATCTCCTTTGCAATGTCTGCCAGTCTGATCTGCTTGCTGATTGTAAACGTCCTGAACTCCAGGGGCTCAAGTGGATTACTGACGTTTATATCGTACTTGTCCCGGTTTTTTAATATATGCAGGGTGGCAAGGAAACGGGGCACATACCGGGCCGTCTCCCTGGGAAGTTTTTCATAAAGGTCCCAGAAATTGTCAAGATAGTTTATGTTCTGCTCTCTAATAATGCGCAAAATTCTGCCTTCCCCGCAATTATAGGCGGCAAGCACTGTTGCCCAGTCGCCGAATATTCCGTGAAGGGCCTTTAAATAAGCAATGGCTGCCCTGGTGGACTTGACAGGATCAAGCCTTTCATCAATATAGTAATTTCTTTTAAGCCCGAATTTGTAACCTGTTGAGGGGATGAACTGCCACAGGCCCAGAGCTCTTGCAGGGGAAAGCGCCTTAACCTTGAACCCGCTCTCTATGAGAGGGAGCCAGGAAAGCTCAACTGGAAGCCCTTCTTTCTTGAATTGTGAAACTATATAAGGTCTGTACCGCTGTGATCGTTTTAAAGAGGAAATAAAAAAGTTTTTTTCTTTGCCAGTAAACCGCTGGATTTCATTCTTAACATGCTTGTTAAGGGTAATGGGTATGGCATTGTGCTTTCCAGTAACCACAATATTTCTGGAGGCATATATTTCAAGAATTCGTTTGGATATCATGTATCTGATATCCTCCTTTTGCTGGCTGAACTCTGGAAAATTTCCTGTATTGATGTCAAGTATGGCTTTATAGGCCATATCCAGTTCATCAAGGGCGTTATCAAGCTCTCCCTTTTCCCAGAAAATCTGGGCTGACTGACACATGGCAAGGGCATTGTCAATTATGGTCTGGGGATATTCAGAAGTGTTTTTCCCGGAACGTTTTTTCAGGTGATCTGCACCGGAAACTAAAGAGCCGGAAGTGTTTTGAAGGTCAGGTGCAGCCGGGGTGATTCCTGATGTTAAGTCCCCGGCATCCAGATGTACTGGTTTAGAGCTGGTACACGTTTGATCAGGGTTTGATGGGGGCAGTGCCTTTGCTCCAACCGGGCCCTGGCGGAAAGATGAATGGTTACACCCGGCCATGAGGACAGTACACAGAATGATAAACAAAAATTGTGAGTATTTTTTTGCTGCAGGCGGTTTAGTCATTGAGTCAGTTTTTTTTGTGTCTATTTTTTTAATGTATATTCTCATAGGTGTTCCAACCCTTTTTATGTCTCATTAAAAAGTTTATGTTAAAATGCAGGTCAAAATCTGTTACTCGAACATCAAGTTTTATGAATAGCACCGCGCCCAGCGGCTGCCTGTCAGGAACGAGAACGATGGAGGACTTTTTCCCTGCCAGGCTAAAAATCGGCGACCTGCGGCCACTGGTCCTCAAACAGCTTGATTGTCGCAACGCCTGGCAGGGA
>JAYEJJ010000298.1:0-8372 GCA_034660495.1 Thermodesulfobacteriota bacterium
AGATCGGTGCCCGTGTTCTCATCGTTCATGCACTCAGCAACAAAGCAGAGGCATTTTATCTTAAACATGGCTTTATAAAGCATCAGGCAATTTCAAACACATTGTTATTACCTCTTTTTTAACCGGGTCTACTTACAGTGGTCGACACCATACTTTGTACACGATTATCTCAAACTCTCAACAATTTCTGTGTAATCATCGCAGTCATCTGAGTTATCATTTTTTTAAATTACCGTGTGTAAAGTATGGTGTCGACCACTATGAGTTCAAAAAATGTGGAATGTGGAAATAAAAGAACATATTGAATATTGGCTCCATAGTGCCGATCACGACTGGGATACTGTTCAAAGTTTGTTTATAGTAGTCCCAGCATGACTTGATGCCGATTTTATTCATGCTTTCAGCGGAACTTAACCGTGCGAGCATTAACTTTATGTATCAGGTCATTCAAGGACATCTATAGTACAGCCAAATATGATTGGTGTTTATTCATAGGACATTTGGTTTTAGAAAAAATTTTAAAAGCGTTATATGTTCAAGCGAATAACAGCCAATTACCGCCCAAATCCCACAATCTTGTGAAATTGGTACGTCTCGGTAAACTTGATCTTTCTATGGAACAGGAAATTTTGCTGGATGAAGTGAATGATTTTAATCTGGAAGTAAGATATCCTCAATACAAGAGCGAATTTTATAAAAAGTGTACAAGAAAATTTAGTGCAGATTATTATCAGAAAATTAACGAGATAATGATATGGCTGAAATCCCAGATAAAATATTAAAAATTATTAACCAGTTTATAGCAAAATTGGAAGATAATAATATTAAGGTAGAACGCGCATTTCTGTTTGGCAGCTACGCCCAGGGAACATTTAATGACTGGAGCGATATTGATTTGGCTATTGTGTCAACAGCATTTGAAGGTGAACGTTTTGTCGACAGAGACAAGATCAGGCGTATTAAATTAAGCGTCAGTTGCGATCTTGAACCAATACCATATAACCCTCTGGATTTTAACAGAAATAATCCGTTTGTTAAGAAAATTCTCAGAACCGGAATCAGGGTTGTTTAGGGAGCTGGAAATATTTCCCGGATGAAATCCTCCACAGCATCATGACGTATGTTTTTGTGACAGGGACACGGGGGATTCCGGATGTGCCGGGCGGGATCGAAACCCATTGCCGGGAACTCTACCCGTTGATTGTTGAAAAAGGGTACCGGGTCACGGTTGCCGGGCGCAAACCCTATCTGACTTCCGGGCAGACCCGGTGGAAAGGTGTGGATATTTTGCCTGTATGGACGGTGTCCGGCCAATACGGGGAAACCATTGTTCACACATTTTTGTCCATTTTAAAAACCTGGTCTATGAAAGCGGATCTGGTGCACATCCATGCGGTGGGGCCGGCGCTGCTGGCCCCTTTGGCAAAACTGCTGGGACTTACAGTGGTCTTCACCAGTCACGGCCCGGATTACAGGAAAAACAAATGGGGACGGCTGGCCAGGGTGGTGCTGCGGTGCGGGGAATATGCCGGGGTGACGTTTTCAGATCAGGTCATTGCGATTTCAAACAGTATTCATGACCAGATCCTGGCAGCATACAAAAGAAAATCCCGGGTCATCCATAACGGGGTGCATCTGCCCCGGCGGTCGGTGCAGACCGGTTTTCTGAACAGCATCGGTGTCAGGCCCGGGCGGTACGTGCTGGCGGTGGCCCGGTTTGTTCCGGAAAAGGGGCTGGACCTGCTTATGGATGCCTTCAGGCGGGTTGAACACAAGGGGATCAAGCTGGTGTTCGCCGGAGATGCAGACCATGGCACCGGCTATAGCCGGCAGCTCAATCAGGCCATCGCCCGGGACCCGGACATTGTGGGCACTGGGTACATCACCGGCGAAAAGCTCAACCAGGTATACTCCCATGCCGGGCTGTTCGTGCTGCCCTCATTTCATGAAGGTTTGCCCATCGCCCTGTTGGAAGCCATGAGCTACGGTCTGCCCGTGCTGGTGTCCGATATCCCGGCCAACCTGGAGGTGGGCCTAGCCAGGGAAAGGTATTTCACCTGCGGGGATGTGAACGACCTGAAAGAAAAAATTCAGTACCATCTTGACAAACCCATGGACATGGCGGAAACATCCAGGTACCAAACCTGGATTCAGCAGAAATATAACTGGAAATCCATCGCGGAGCAGACTGTAAAGGTGTATGAAAACGCCCTGGCCGGATAAAGAACTGGAAATTGTGCGATGCTGCGCCGGTCTGGCAGTAGCGGATTGTTTTGTCCGGGATCTTAGAGCAGGCATAGAAGATGGTCCGGTGGACTGGCCAAAGGTGCTGGCCCTGGCAGGGCAGCATGGATTGGCCGGGTTTGTATACAAGGCCCTGGCAAACCATGGCAAAGATCTGGTGCCGGAGGCGGTTCTGGGGCAGCTGAAAAAGATGTATTTTCAGAACAGTACCAGAAACCTGTATCTGGGTGCCACGCTGCTGAAGATTCTAAACCTGTTCAAACAGCACCGCATCGATGCGGTGGGTTTCAAGGGGCCGGTGCAGTCGGAGGTCCTGTTTCAGGATATCGGAATCAGGACATTTTTCGATCTGGATATCCTGGTGAGAAAAGACCAGGCTGTAAGGGCAAGAAATCTGTTGATGGATCAAGGATTTTCAACGGATATCCATATCCCGGCATCCCAGGAAAAGGTCTACCTGGAAAAGGAAAATTTTTTTCAGCTGGCAGATGCCACCAAAAGGATCAATATCGATCTCCACTGGGAGATTACCGGGCGGTACAACCTTGTGCCCGTGTATTATCCCGGTGCCCGGGACCTGGAAGATTTGCGGCTTCTGGGAACCCGGATCAAGACCCTGAAACCCGAAGATATGCTGATTCATCTGTGTATTCACGGCTCCAGCCACTGCTGGGACCGTCTTGAGATGATCTGTTCCGTGGCAGTGATAGCCGGCGGCGGGATGATCCAGGACTGGACCCGGGTATTTATCCGGGCAAAGGTACTAAGATGTTACCGTATGGTGCTGCTGGGGCTGGGCCTGGCCCGGCACTGTTTTGCCGTTGATCTGCCCCCGGCACTGGCCAATACCGTTGCACAGGATGCCCATGTGGAAAAGCTGTGCGAATATATTCTGAACAGAATAACAAAAGGGGAAGTGGCGTTTTCAGAAAGCCTGAACTGGCGGTTCTCCCCGATGCATTTTCAGGTGCGGGACAGTTTCCGGGACAGGGTCGCCTATCTTTTTCGTTTGTTTTTCCGGCCAACGGTTCGGGAATGGGATCAGTATCCGCTGCCGGTAAGGTTTTTGTTTCTTTACCCGGTACTGCGGCCTTTCCGACTGCTGATGATGGTGATGGGGTCAGGCCGGTCTGCCCCCGTCCCAGAGGAGAGATGTGAAACCCCTTCAGGTGAGAACCTCAACTGAATACTGGTTAAACCTGGTGTCATAAGTTACAACGGGAAGACGGTTTAAAATTGCAGTAGCGATAATAATTCTGTCGGCCGGGTCTTTGTGAATAAGCTGAAGTGAGGCTGAGAACAATGCTGTTTAATACCCACATAAAATTCGGGAGAGCCTTTTAGCCTATTTTTAGCCTTATGGAAGCGTTCCGGAATCAAACAAAATTTAACTTTTTTGCGGCTGTTCTGCATTGATTTGCAGAATAGTCTTGACTATTCCGCAAAATATTGCAGTATGGACGTATGGAAAGATTTCAGAAAGCATATATTGTTAAAGACCTGGAAAAAAAAATGGTCTTTATCACCGGGCCCAGGCAGGTGGGGAAAACCTGGCTGGCAAAGGATATTGCCCGGGCTTTTCCCAACAGTGTCTACCTGAACTATGACAGTGCCGGGGACCGGAAGATCATTCGCGAAGAGGCCTGGCTGCCCGAGACGGATCTGCTGATTCTTGATGAACTTCACAAAATGAAGGGATGGAAAAACTATCTTAAAGGGGTGTATGATACCAGACCGGCAGGCATGCGGATTCTGGTGACTGGCAGTGCCCGCCTGGAAGCGTTCCGGCAGCAGGGAGATTCACTGGCAGGGCGCTTTTTCAGGCACAGGCTGCTGCCGTTTTCACCTTCTGAAATCAGCTGTGTCAATGCGTCTATGGATGCGGCACTGTTTCTCAGCCGGGGCGGATTTCCTGAGCCCCTTCTGGCAGATACCGACACTGATGCCGACCGATGGCGCATGCAGTATGTTGACGGCCTGGTCCGTACAGATATTCTTGATTTTGAGCGGATTCATGATTTTAAGGCGATTGAGCTGATCCTTGACCTGTTGCGGTCCCGGACAGGGTCACCCATTTCTTATCAGTCCATTGCTGAAGATGTCGGGGTTGCTCCGAATACCGTCAAAAAATATATCCAGATACTGGAATCTTTGTTTATCATATTCAAGGTCACCCCGTATGCTCGAAATATTGCCAGATCACTTGTAAAAGCCCCTAAAATTTATTTTTATGATACCGGTATGGTGAACAATGAAGAAGGGGCTATATTTGAGAACATGGTGGCACTGTGCCTGTTGAAGCATGTATGTGCATCAGTTGATCTTTGGGGGAAACCTGCTTCACTGCACTATATGCGGACCAAAGATGGTGCTGAGGTTGATTTCTGCCTGGTGCGGGACAATATCCCTGAACTGCTGATCGAAGTCAAGAGATCAGATACGCGTCCGGCCCCGGCTCTGGTAAACTTCAGCAAACGCTATGGTATTCCTGCCACACAGCTGGTGCTGCATCTGAAACATGAGAGAATGGACAAAGATGTCAGGATCTGTCAGGGCATGAAGTTTCTCGCCGCGTTATGACACCGAAATATAATCCTGAAATGATGGACTTACTATGCTCAGATGAACCAATGTTTGATGCAGACGTTGTTGTTGACTCATTCTGATTTATCGTATAGACTAAATCGAGTAGACTAAACTTAAGATCAGGGGGGGTTGTGGAAATATTCAATATTCATTACGCAAAAACACATTTTTCAAAATTGTTGCTCCGGGTACATTCCGGGGAAGAAATTATTATTGCAAAGGCTGGAAAGCCTTACGCAAAATTAGTTCCTTTAAAACAAGTTACTAGAAGAATACCAGGTATTGCCAAAGGTAAGGTAACAGATGCTTTTTTTGAACCTCTGCCTGAAAAAGAACTCCAAAAGTGGGAATAAAATTCAGTGATAATTGATACCCATATTTTTCTTTGGTGGCTTTTTGATGACTTCCGGTTACCGATTAAAATTAAAAAGTACATGCAAGATATTAACCATACAATATATGTAAGCTCAGCATCGGTGTGGGAGATTGCTACAAAATATCGTTTGGGAAAATTGCCTGAAGCTTCTTCAGTGGCAACAGATGTTCCGAAGTGGATTATAAAAGCAGGATTTCAATCTTTGGATATTACTCCTGAACACGCTCAACTGTCAGGAGCCTGGGATATTTCCCATCGAGATCCCTTTGACCGGATGCTGGCAGCCCAGTCCAAACTGGAAAATCTCCCATTAGCCAGTATTGATAAAGCAATGACACTCTTTCCAATTAAGGTTAACAGGGGTTGATTGGATAGATAAATATCAGGTGTGGGATCGTCATGTGGGTTATCGAAACGACAGATACTTTTGACGAGTGGTATGATACCTTGGGTGAAACCGATAGAGCCAATGTGCTGGCATTGCTTTTGGTGGAAAAATTGAAAAAGGAGTGACGAATATGGCAAAAACGCTTGAGCAGATGCTGGCGGCAGAAAAACCGGATGTTATTGCCGATGCTCGGGAAAAAGCGGCAAAGATACTGTTGGGCATCCATTTGGCTGATCTGCGGGAGCATGCAAACAAAACCCAGGGCGAGATCGCCCTGGCTCTTGGCGTGAAACAACCGACGGTTGCAGGCATGGAAAGGTTTGGTCGTGATCTGAAGCTCTCGTCCCTGAACCGGGACCCGAACATTGTGTGAACCGGATACATCACCGGTGAAAAGCTCAACCAGGTGTACTCCAATGCCGGCTTGTTCGTGCTGCCCTCCTTTCACGAAGGCCTGCCCATCGCCCTGCTGGAGGCCATGAGTTACGGCCTGCCCGTGCTGGTGTCCGACATTCCGGCCAACCAGGAGGTGGGCCTGGCCAAGGAAAGGTATTTCACTTGCGGTGATGTAAACGATCTGAAAGATAAAATCCAGTATCAACTGGTCAACCCCATGGACATGGTGGAAAAATCCAGATACCGGACCTGGATTCAGCAGAGGTATAACTGGGAAACAATTGCGGAGCAGACGGTGAAGGTGTATGAAGAGGCTTTGAGGTGACACCTGAAGGGTGGCGAGGGTGCAATATGTATGTTGCAAAAATCTACCGGTAAGGGTATCATGCATATAAAAACTTTGACAGATTTCATTTGTAACGCAATGTAAAAGGTTATGGATTATGGAACAGATTGTTATTCAGGCCAATACTTCAGGAAATCTGAAAAACTTGATCCAGTCTGCTGTTGAAAATCAAACAAGAATCATTCGCTTTGGAATCGCCAGGACAAAGAGAAAACTGCAAGCGCTTGAAAAAGAAAATGGAATGGAAAGCCAGAGGTTTTATGAAGATTTTCAGAACGGTAAGCTGGGCGACGACTTCAAATATATCCGTTGGGCGGGTGAGTACGAAACGTTGGCGCTACTGCAAAAGGATTACAATGATCTTCAGGACATAGAATTGTGCTCATAACGGAATATTTCCAGCAAATTGAATCCCAACTTCAGAACTCCTGACCTCAGCTAATTTTGAATGCATAATCATTTTCTATATATAGTATTTTTTTTTAAAAACAAAGACAATAAGCACAATATATGGTATTTGTCTGGTTTTTTTATGCATTTAAAATTACGATCCTAAATTTGAATATTTTCAGTTAAAACAATATATTAGGTTTGTGGTGTCAGGAGCTCTGAACTTGCTGATTGTGTTCATATTCTTGAAATAGATCTCCATAAGGATAAGCGCTCATTACATATCGGTATTATTGAAGGTAAGATAATTTTTATCAATGAATCCACACTCCATTTTATTGAATTTATAAACGTCAAACAAGCAACTGAAGTGTATAAATATTCGTATCATTATCAAGATTGGAATGGGAATCTGATTTTCAGATATGATATGGCACCGCACCACCCTGAAATAGAAACTTTTCCACATCATAAGCATATTCAATCAAACAAACTCAAAGCCACATCCCCTCCGGCGCTTGCTACAGTATTGGACGAGATCGTTGATTTGATATCCTAAAGGTGGGGTCAGGCTTGCGTTATTGCGCTTTTGGGGGCTGTTCCGGGGAGGAGTGCGGTTAGGTTCAAAAGCGCAATAACACGAGCCTGACCCCGTGGAACCTGTGAAACATATATGAAAATACCTTGGTCGGATAAGGAACTGGAAATTGTGCGATGCTGCGCCGGTCTGGCAGTAGCGGATTGTTTTGTCCGGGATCTTAGAGCAGGCATAGAAGATGGTCCGGGGGACTGGCCAAAGGTGCTGGCCCTGGCAGGGCAGCATGGATTGGCCGGGTTTGTATACAAGGCCCTGGCAAACCATGGCAAAGATCTGGTGCCGGAGGCGGTTCTGGCGCAGCTGAAAAAGATGTATTTTCAGAACAGTACCAGAAACCTGTATCTGGGTGCCACGCTGCGGCGGGATGATCCAGGACTGGCCCAGGGTATTTATCAGGGCAAAGGCACTGAGATGTTACCGCATGGTGCTGCTGGGGCTGGGCCTGGCCCGGCACTGTTTTGCCGTTGATCTGCCTCCGGCACTGGCCAATGCCGTTGCACAGGATGCCCGTGTGGAAAAGCTGTGCGGGTATATTCTGGACAGAATAACAAAAGGGGAAGTGGCGTTTTCAGAAAGCCTGAACTGGCGGTTTTCCCCGATGAATTTTCAGGTGCGGGACAGTTTCCGGGACAGGGCCGCCTATCTTTTTCGTTTGTTTTTCCGGCCAACGGTTCGGGAATGGGATCAGTATCCGCTGCCGGAAAGGTTTTTGTTTCTTTACCCGGTACTGCAACTATGACAGTGCCGGGGACCGGAAGATCATTCGCGAAGAGGCCTGGCTGCCGGAGACTGATCTGCTGATTCCTGATGCAGACGTTGTTGTTGACTCATTCTGATTTGTCGTATAGACTAAATTGAATAGACTAAACTTAAGATCAGGGGTGGTATTGTGGAAATATTAAATATCCATTACACAAAAATACATTTTTCAAAATTGTTGCTCCGGGTACATTCCGGGGAAGAAATTATTATTGCAAAGGCTGGAAAGCCTTACGCAAAATTAGTTCCTTTAAAACAAGTTACCAGAAGAATACCAGGTATTGCCAAA
>JAYEJJ010000299.1:0-8314 GCA_034660495.1 Thermodesulfobacteriota bacterium
CGGTTTTTATAAAATACCGGACAAACCATCTTCCCGGTTCAGGTATGGGAATCCTGACAGAGGACCCCTTTACTCTGGTTTTTTCATAAAAATTGTTTTCTGCTTCTGTGGAAAACCCGCTGACTGTTCCATCCCATGTTCCTTCTTCCCCATCCGGCTGAAACCGGACAGTGGCACGTAAGGCTGAAGGGTTCCGCTGTTACAGCGGCTCAGGGTTACAGCGGCGGGACCGCTCCCGATTTTCACGGGATTCCCAATTAAGCATTCTGCACCTTGGCAAGGACTATCCCTTAAAAAGTATTTGTCAAGCACAAATTTCAGAGACAGCGGGTATCCGTCAATATGGTCCAGCTCGTCCGGCAGAGGCTATCCCTGTAACGTTAAGGCGCATCAATGAAAAGACTATTCCATGACCTGGCGCACCTTCAGTGCCAGATCGTTCGTTGAAAAAGGTTTTTGAAGAAAATCAACCCCTTTATCGAGCATTCCCTGATGGACAATGACATTGGCAGTATAGCCGGACATGAATAATACCCGGATGTCCGGAAACAGGCTTCTCATCTGCTCAGCCAGGTCCCGGCCGTTCATTTCCGGCATGATGACATCTGTTATGAGAAGGTGTATCCTGTCTGTGCAGTCACGACCCATCTGAACTGCAGCAGCCGGAGATGCTGCAGATAAAACGGTATATCCTTTTTGTTCAATCATTGTTCTGGTCATTTCCAGAATCCCGGGTTCATCCTCCACCAGCAGAATGGTTTCATTACCAGTGGGGGCCGGTTCTTCTGAATGTACAGCTGAAGCCTCTTTTTCAGGGGACGCGTGATGCCGCGGCAGGTAAATTTTAAAGGTGGACCCCTGGCCGGGCTCGCTGTATACATTAATAAAACCGTTGTTCTGTTTTATGATACCATAAATGGTGGCAAGTCCCAGACCGGTGCCTTTTCCAACTTCCTTGGTGGTAAAAAACGGTTCAAAAAGATTTTTCAGAATTTCCTGATCCATGCCGCACCCATCATCGCTGACCGGCCTGGCTTTGATGCCCGCCCATATAGGTGAACCGTCCCGTTTACGCAGTTGAACCTCAAAGTCACTGGTTTCCCCGCTGGTCTCCATAATTTGCAGAAATCTCTCCCGGTCTTCAGGATTCAGGTAATGCTGTTTTTTGATATCCTGTAAATGTTCAATCAATTCACTGGCGGAACTGTATCCGAGAATTCTGGCCAGAGACGGATTGGCAGATAGAAAACGGCCGTCCCGAGTTGTCTGAAAAACACCTTCAACCGCATTATCAAAAAGCCTGCGGTATTTTTCTTCACTTTTTTTTAACCCGGCAATGTTCTGATTCAGACGTTTTTTAAGAAAAATGGTGATGCCGGTCAGCACAGAGAACAGCAGAACACTGAACAGGGCTGTCAGGATCAGGTTGCGCCGGGTTTTCGGGTCCATTTTAAAATCAACTTCCATAGAAATCCATTTTTTCCGGATGGCGGTCATTTCATCAGCGGATATTGTTTCCATGGCTTTGCATACGGCACTGTAGAGCAGCGGGTATTCACGGCTGATTCCAATACACCATGCAAACTAATAATCGGTTTTACCGGCAACCTGCAGGGTGGGAATGCCTTCCAGTTCTATTTGAAAGTAACACTGAAAACACTCTGTTCCGGCATATTTTGAGATAAAAGTATAATGACTGTACTTGAAGGACTGATCCCGAACCCCAAGCCAGGGCATTATCCACGGCCCGGCCTATATGTACCAAACAGGGGTCTATTATTGTAAGAGTTAAATTTTATTATAATTTGATTCTTTTTCTGTGGCTGATCAGGCCATGTACAGTATTGAAAGCCTGTAGATCACCGGGGAGCTGATTTTTTAAGAAAACAGGTTGCATCGATTTCCGACAGAGGTTTTGCATAATAGTATCCCTGGGCGTTTTCGCAGGAAAGGTTGTTAAGTATGTCTAATTGTTCTCTGTTTTCTACCCCTTCTGCCACTACTGACAGGCCAAGGCTGTTTGACATGGAAATAATGGATTTGACGATTTCAATATTGTTTTTTTCCAGGGTGTTGATAAATTCGCGGTCGATTTTCACAATGTCCACTGGAAAATTTTTAAGGTAGGACAAAGAAGAGTATCCCGTGCCAAAATCATCAATGGCAAGGAGGAAGCCCTTGTCTTTCAGTTTTTTAAGGATTTTAACGGCATGGGCGGTATGCTCCATGAGCAGGGATTCTGTTATTTCAAGCCTGATATCCTCCGGAGCTAAGCCGCAGGAGCCAACGGTGGCGTTCAGACTGGCAGCAAATCCTTTCTGCAGGAATTGTTTGATGGAAACATTTACACTGATAAAAAAACGGCTGTTTATTATTCCCTCCTTTTTCCAGGATTTTAGCTGCTTGCAGGCCTGGTTGATGACCCATTGCCCCATGGGGATGATCAGTCCACTTTCTTCTGCCACAGGGATGAACTGGTCAGGTAAGATCATGCCCTGATCCGGGTCATTCCACCGGATAAGGGCTTCAAACCCTTTAATCTGTTGTGTGGAAACTGAGAAAATGGGCTGGTAAAAAAGAAGAAGATGGTTGTTTTCAATGGCATGTCTTAATCTTTTTTCAATGGAAAGTTTTTTTACAGCCTTGTCATGCATCGCTTTGCGGTATACTTTAAAACACCCCCTGCCTTTGGCCTTGGCATGGTACATGGCAAGGTCTGCGTTCCTTATGATCTGCTCCCTGGTGTCGTCAGGTGTAATGTCCATGACAATGCCTGTGCTGGCACTGATACTGACTTCCTCTTCATTGATGTTAAAGGGGGCGGCGCATGTTGCTTTAATCCGTTCGGCGATCTTGAAAACCTGATGCGGCTCATTAATATTGGGAATCAGTATGGCAAACTCATCTCCTCCCAGCCGGGCAATGGTATCTGCTGACCGAAGACAGAATTTGATCCGGGAGGTGACTGTATTGAGCAGTTTATCCCCTGCCTGGTGGCCCATTGTATCATTTACCGTTTTAAACCGGTCAAGATCAATGAGAAGGACGGCAAAACTGTAATCGGAAGAGGATTGTTTTAATTTAATGGCTTGGTCAAGCCGGTCATTGAAATATGCCCGGTTGGGAATGCCTGTGACCACATCATGATATGCCTGATGTTTTAATTTTGCTTCATAGAATTTTCTCTGGGAAATGTCCTGAAAAATGATAAACACCCCCTGAACCTGCTCCCTGTAAATTACTGGATGGGACAGGGCTGAAACAGGGACAGGGTTTCCTTTTTTGTGATACAATGCGCTTTCAAGACTGCCGACTTTTCGTTTCATGGCAAGGGAAGTCAATTCTCTGGATCGTTGTCTGTCTGTTTTTCTTGACCATAGAATTTCAAGACTCATGCTGCAGAGATCAGCCTGGGAATACCCTGTGAGACGAATAAAGCTTTTGTTGGAACGGATGATGCGGCTGTCCGTATCCAGAAGGATGATCCCGTAAGGGGAGTTCGTGAAAAGTTCCTGGAAATAGATAAAATTCTTTTCAGCGGTTACTTCTGTACTTTTCAGTTCATCTTCAACTCTGTTAAGCTGAAGGGATTGATTCTTTAGAAGTTTTTCTGATGCCCATGCTTCATTTGTTTTCTGTTCTGCCACCGCTTTGAGTCTGTCCCTGTGTTTTTTTAATTCCAGATGGGAGTTGATCCTGGCAAGGGTAACAGCAGGGCTGACGGGTTTTCGGATATAGTCCACGGCACCCAGGGACAATCCCAGCGCCTCGTCCTCGTCTTCAGACTTTGCTGTAACAAAAATGATCGGAATGGTGCGGGTCTTCTGCCGGGACTTCAGTTCCCTTGCCACATCATATCCGTCCATTTCAGGCATCATTATGTCCAGGAGAATTAGATCCGGCGGATTTGGTGACGTTGCAACTTCAATGGCTATGGGCCCGTTAATGGCTGCACTGATCTCATAATGGTCCATAAGTATGGAGCCGAGAACATCAATATTGGCTGGTGTATCATCTACAATAAGAATGTGTGACTTATCCTGTTCTGGCATGGGCACCTCACTTAACCGCTAATTTTTTTTTTAATGTTTCAAAGGTGTGTCTGGCTGCCTTAAAGTCAAACCGTTTTATCTCTTCTTCAAGTTTCATGCTTTCAGCAGAGGCCGGTGTGTCGGAAAGGGTAGAGGTCAGATGGGTGATCATTTCCTTGGTTTTTAAGCTGTTCCTGGAAAGCAGCTCGTCAAAGGCGGCTATCCTGTCTTTCATTTCCTGTGACAGGCAGGGCAGATCATCTTTGGACTGTTTTTCCCGGGAATTGCCGGGTACTGTTCGTGTGCAGGGTTTTTTTGAAAATGAGATCTCTGCTTTTACGGAAAACGGCCTGCCTTTTCTGATACGCTGCAAAGGCGTGTAATTGTTTAAAGCCGTTAGATGTATCTCCTGGCTTGAGGCGGCGTTTATCTTCTTTAAGGCCTTATGGTTGGAACTGGCATCGGGTTTTCGGATGTCAAAGGAAAAATAGAAATGGCTTCCTTTATTGGGGGTACTTTCCACATTGATTTCTCCGTTCATGAGATAAACCAGCTTTCTGCATATGGCAAGGCCCAGTCCGCTGCCGCCGTATTTTCTTGAGGTGGAGCTGTCTGCCTGTGAAAAGGGGGCGAAGAGACGGGAAATCGTATCCTGATCCATGCCGATACCGGTATCCCTGACGGAAAAACAGATTCTGTCCGGTTTTTCCTTATGGCTTTGACAGCTTACTGATACACGGACTTCTCCTTTTTCTGTAAATTTAAAGGCATTGGCAATGAGGTTCATCAGTATCTGGCGGAGCCGTAAAGGATCGGTTTTGATACAGGCAGGTGTGTTTTCTTTAACACTGATAATCAGATCGACATCTTTGTCTCTGACACTGGCCTGGAACATGTCTGTGATCTCCTCCAGAAGGCTGTTGATGTTAACAGGTTTTGACTCCATGTCAAGCTTGTCTGCCTCCATTCTGGAAAAATCCAGGATATTGTTGATGATGCCGAGAAGGATTTTTGAGGAGGCTTTTATCGTGGCAAAATAGTCTTTCTGGCGGGGATTCAGACCAGAATCCTGAATCATTTCTGTCATTGCAGTAATGGCATTCATAGGGGTGCGGATTTCGTGACTCATTGTGGCAATGAATTCGCTCTTGCTTTTAGCGGATGCTTCTGCCGCGTCCCTGGCTTTCCTCAGCTTTCTGTTGGTTTTTTCAAGTTCCATGGTTCGCCTGGCCACAAGGGTTTCCAGATTGTTTTCCCGGCTGGCGATCTTGCGGACCATCCAGTTCATGTTGCGCATCAAAGCACGCATTTCATTTTCTTCACTGTGGTCCGTGGGCTGGTTGGGCAGGGAAAAATAAGTGTATTCCCCCTGTTTCAATGCGGTACAATGGTTTGATATCAGCAGCACCTGTTTCATGAACAGCCATTTTAATCCGGGGAGAAAAGGGCTTAGGATGACAAGGAAAAAGTTAAAACAGATGGAAATGGTCAGTGCATGTTGAAAATCATTGTGGGTAAAAACAGGTGAACGGGCAGTCAGGGCAATAATAATAACAAGGGGCAGAGCCGTGTAAACAGTCATGACAATTCTGTATTTTTGTTTGATTTTCAGCATGTTTTTTGTCTTGTCCTTTTTTATTATCAGCTTTTGTTGTCTGAACCCAATGAATATCAATCCGCTTTGTTAACACTCTGGTTATCATATATATTAAATGCTCATATGTCAACAAAATAATTTAGGTAATCCAAAATAAATTTGAGGGTATCAAAAGAATTTTCAAAAATATTTTTATCCCCGGATCAACCGGTCGAGTTCAGTACAACGATGACTGAACTGATGTGATGAAACAGGGCGGCAAGCCATGGATTTAAAATGCCTGCAGTGGCAAGAAGGATGCCGATGGTGTTAAATCCAATGGCCCAGGCATAGTTCTCCTTGATGATTCTGATGAGTTTTCTGCCTTTTTCCAGGATAATAATTATGCTCTCTGCATTGTCCTGCATGACAATAATGCCCGAGGATTTTACTGCAAGATCGGCTTTTGTCCGACCAATGGATATGCCAAGGTCTGCATCTGCAAGAGAGGCGGCATCATTAACCCCGTCTCCCACCATGACGGTAAACCCTTCAGCTTTCAATTCATTGACCAGATTTTTTTTATCTTCAGGTTTTAAACCAAAGTAACAGGCATCTGTATTGATGATCCTTGCCACACGTTTCGCTTCTGCCTCTTCATTGTCTCCGGTTGCCAGAACTACTTTTTTTATGCCGAGTTTACGCAGCCGGCTGCCGAGGTTTCCTGCAGATTCCATGAGGCTGTTCTGTATATCAATGACCCCTGCCAGTCTGTTGTCAACACCGACAAAAACCGGGCGGCCCTGGAAAGCAGCATGATCCGGTACCTGAATGTTGTTGTCTGTCATTGTCTCCCTGGAACCGATAATCACTTTTTGATTGTTTACTGTGGATTTGATTCCCATGCCGGCAAGGTATTCAGATCCCTGTGTTTTTAAGAGGTCGACTTTATTTTCAGAGGCATGGGCCACAATGGCGCTGGCAATGGGGTGGTTAAAGCCTGCTTCAACCGAGGCGGCAATTTGAATCAACTTGTCTTCCGGTATGTCAAAACTTATAACCGCTGCAATTTCAGGTTCTGCCAGGGTGACGGTACCCGTTTTGTCAATTATGATATTTTTTGCATTGCCGGCGATTTCCAGGGCGGTCCCCCCTCTTACAAGAATGCCCCTGCCTGTTAAACCGCCGATGGCAGCGGCAAAGGCTGTGGGAACAGAAAGGGCCCATGCACAGGGACATGCCACAGCCGTTACTGCAGCCATGCGCATCAGACCTGTTGAAAAATCTCCTGACGCAAATCCCACAACGGCAAACACACCCAGGGCATAGATAACAACACCGGAAATAAAAAATTGAACGATTTTACCTGCTGTGATATGAATTTTTGGCTTCACCTTGAGAGATGCCTCAATTTCACTTGCCATAACATATAAAAATCCCCTGTTTCCCGGTTTCTCTGTCCTGATTGTCAGTTGGCCAGAGATAGCTCGCCTGATGTTACCGTGTCCCCTGTCTGCTTGAACAGTGGAAAAGGTTCACCTGTGATAACAGATTCGTCAATAGATGCGCCACCCTTTATTATGACACCGTCAACTGGTATCATTTCTCCCTAGGGGACCATTACCTCATCATGAACAGCCACCTGGTCAATGGAGACTTCCTGCACGTTCCCATTTCTTACCACCCTGATTGTTTTGTTGGTCTCCCTGGTAAGTGCTGAAATTTTTTTCCCGGTTTTTTCAATGATTGTATAGGAGACGGCAAGGCCCATGCTGATAAACCAGGCCACCAGCGCACCGCTTAAAACCTGATCCGCCAGAAAGGAGACCAGCATAACCGTCACCACAAGAAGATCTGCTGTGACCTGTTTCATTTTGAACAGAGCAAGATAGAGTGCCTTGATATACATGGCAAAGCAGACACCATAAAAAATCATTCCTGCCCATTTCACCACTGCCAGATCTGTTTTTGCTGCCAGAACAAAGCAGATAACAGAAATCAAAGCCACAATTGTTCTCTGTATAAATATTTTTGCAGACAATGTTCCTCCAGGGTAAGATTATTTTTTTAAATTTTTTTATTTTGCTTTGTTGAAAACCTGCAGAGTACCTTTTACCACATACAGCTTTTTTATAGCAAATAGAGATTTTAAGATAGCGTAAACATTTAATTAATATAAAAAGAACTTGACAGCATATAAATATTATGATTAAACAAACTTATTTTTAATTGCAAAAAAACTTAAATTTCAAAAATTATCTAAGAAATTCTAATCATTAAGGACTCAACAACCACCGTCTAAAGACGGTGGGTTGAAATTAAGGACTGAAAGTCCGGATACGGGTCCAAGACCCGTCCTGTACGTGCTCGTGCTCGTGCTCGTGCTCGTGCTCGTAAACGTAAACGTAAACGGAGTAATAATTCATAATGTTAGATCATGAAAAAATAGGGGTTGGTTCTAAGACCGGCCACTTGGGATAATTGGAAAATCAACTGTACTGCAACTCACTAATAATATAGATAATATTTCCAAGTATAGTTTAACAACAACTGCAGATGGCCGACGTTAGAACCAAACCCAAAAAATAGATGTTTATAAAGTCTCCATTGAATTCATGGCTATTGCGATCAAAATAGCTGATAGTATTCCAAGAGGGTATTCTTCGCTTGCAGATCAACTTAAGCGAGCTGCTTGGTCAATACCTCT
>JAYEJJ010000300.1:0-8215 GCA_034660495.1 Thermodesulfobacteriota bacterium
AAACAGCTTGATTTTTTTAACGCCTGGCAGGGAAAAAGTCTGATCTCCTTTGGTTCTCAATGTTCCTGACAGAGCAACCGCTGGGGGCTCTTAATCGGTTCTTCCATAAAAACTTGATAATCGAGTATTAATGTTTTGCTGTCATAGCAGGTTACCAGTAAAACCCAAAGGCGGCATGGCTGTACTGTGACCATGTATGGGGTATTCCGGTTCCTTTCAGGACAGTATTCCAAAATACCATTGAATCAGTTCAGGCCCATGGAAAATATACAGGACAGCGCCGCAGGACAGAAACGGGCCAAAGGGAATTTTCAACCTGTAATCAACGTGTTTTCCAGCCGTCATTACTGCGGCGCCTGCAATGGTGCCAAGGACTGATCCTGCAAACACCGTAAAAAGAACCCCCTTGACCCCGGCAGCCGCACCGATCATTGCCAGAAGCTTGATGTCGCCCCCTCCCATTCCGTCATGTTTTCTTATGGCGTAGTATAAGACCGCAACCCCGTATAGTAAGCCGCCGCCTGCCAGGATTCCTGTGAGGCTGTCAATTAATCTCATTTCCGGTACAAAGTAAAAGGAGGAAGCAAAAAAAAGCGCAGTGCCAGGAAGGGATAGAATGTCCGGGATTATCTGGTGATCCAGATCAATAAATGAAATAATCACAAGAAAGGCGGTGAATACGAACCAGAAAACAGCCTCAGGAGACAAACTGAATTTAAACACAAGGGCTGCTGCAAGAAAACCTGTCAGGGCTTCCACCAAAGGATAGCGCAAAGAAATGGGGCAGGTGCAGAACCGGCATTTTCCTTTGAGCAGAACATAGCTGATTATTGGGATATTGAGGTACCATGGAATTTTTTTTCGGCATAAAGGGCAGAAAGAACCGGGATACACTATGGATCGGCCAAGGGGGATTCTGTAAATACAGACATTTAAGAAACTTCCTATCAGTGCGCCAAAAATGAAAACAGCAACGTATAAAACCATGGACCGCCCCTCTCAGGTTTACATTGGATTTCAATCGCAGGATTAAAGGGTAAAAAATAAATCCTGATATTGTAAAATAAAAATTGTGTTTTATATTAGATCAAATTAAAACTCGATTATCAAGTTTTTATGTAAGGACCGAGCGCCGCCCCCAGCGGTGGTATTTAAAAAACTGATGATCGAGTAAACAATTATGCAAGGTTCTGAAGTGTCATGAATCATCCGTCTTGACTGGATAGGCTGGTGATATGCATTCCTGGTTCAGGTTTGTAAAATAAAGGTTCCCGGTTTGACAACAAAAGAAAAGCACATGCCCGAAGAAAAAAACATAATAGTGAAATCAAAAGTATCAAAAGGAGTTTAAATGGCAGAAACAGATATGGATGATCTTATCGAGATAATAGAAAATGAAGGAGATTTGGAAAATATCCCCACAACCCTGCCCATGATGCCGGTAAGGGATGTTGTGATTTTTACAGATATGCTTCTGCCTTTACTTGTAGGGCGTGAAAAATCCATAAAAGGTGTAGAGGAGGCCGTTGTAAAGGACAGATATATTTTTCTTTCCGCTCAGAAGGATTCAGACATGGAAAAACTCAGGGCTGAAGATATGTATGAAGTGGGCACCATCGGCAGAGTTCAAAAGCTGCTCAAGCTGCCCGACGGAAGAATAAAGCTTCTGGTACAGGGTATTGTCAAGGCCAGGATTAAAAAATTTATCAAAAAACGGTACTGGTTCCAGGTTGAAGTTGAGATTCTGTATGATGATGTGCCTGCGGACATTGATATAAAGCTTGAAGCCCTGATGAGAAATGTCAGGGAGAGCAGTGAGCGGATACTTGCCCTGAAAGGGGAGTTTACAGGGGATGTGGGGGCAATTCTTAATCATATTGAATCTCCGGGAAAACTGGCGGACCTGGTCGCCTCCAATCTCAGGCTCAAGGTAGAGGATGCCCAGGAACTGCTTGAAACCTTTGACCCTTCAAAGCGCCTGTTACGGGTGAACGATCTTCTTGCAAAAGAAGTTGAGCTGTCAACGGTGCAGGCAAGAATCCAGACCGATGTCAGGGATGAGATTTCTAAAAACCAGCGGGACTTTTTCTTAAGAGAGCAGGTCAGGGCCATCCATAGAGAGCTTGGAGAGGGGGATGATAAAATTGTTGAAATCGAGGCCTACCGAAAAAAGATTAAACAGGCAAAAATTCCTGAAAAGTGCGAGAAAGAGGCAATTAAGCAGCTAAAGCGCCTTGAGCAGATGCATTATGATTCATCCGAGTCGTCCATTGTCAGAACCTATCTGGACTGTATTGTTGAAATGCCCTGGTCAAAGTCAACAAAGGATTTCCTGGATATAAAAAAGGTCAGCCGTGTGCTGGAGAAAAATCACTACGGCCTTGATAAGGTAAAGGACCGGGTCCTTGAATATCTCAGCGTAAGAAAACTCAATCCCGGGATAAAGGGGCAGATTATATGTTTTGTAGGTCCTCCCGGGGTGGGGAAAACATCCCTGGGTCACGCCATTGCAAAGGCCATGAAACGCAAATTTGTCAGGCTTTCCCTTGGCGGAATCCGGGATGAAGCGGAAATAAGGGGTCATAGAAGAACCTATCTTGGGGCCATGCCCGGCCGGCTGATCCAGAGCCTGAGACAATGCGGTACAAACAACCCTGTTTTCATGCTTGATGAAATAGACAAGCTGGGCAGTGATTTCAGAGGCGATCCGTCCTCGGCCCTTCTTGAGGCCCTTGATCCGGAACAGAACAGAGAATTCAGTGATCATTATCTGAATATGCCCTTTGATCTGTCAAAGGTGCTTTTTATTCTGACAGCCAATATGGCAGATACGATTCCCTCTCCCCTTCTTGACCGGATGGAGATTATAAAAATTCCCGGGTATACCCGGGAAGAAAAAAAGAGTATAGCAGAAAAACACCTGTTTCCCCGTCAGGTTAAGGAAAACGGTCTTACCAGGCGCTCTGTAAAGGTCAATGGAGAAGCCCTTGACATGATCATTGCCGAATATACACAGGAGGCCGGTGTCCGGGGTCTTGAACGGAAACTTGGCACCATTTGCAGAAAAATAGCCAGAAAAATAGCCGAGGGAGAAAAGGGGATGTTCTTTGTGACAAAAAAAATCCTTGGAGACTATCTGGGGCCGCCAAAGTACTTTCCTGAACTGGATCAGGAGGAGAGTCAGACAGGGCTGGCAACCGGGCTGGCATGGACCGAGGTCGGCGGAGAGCCTCTGTATATTGAAGTTTCTCTTTTTCCAGGGAAGGGGGAGCTGACCGTCACAGGACAGATTGGTGAGGTCATGCAGGAGTCGGCCAGGGCTGCACTGACCTATACCAAGGCCAATATGGAAAAATTCAGTATTGAAAGGGACGACTTTGACAATGTGGATATTCATATTCATGTCCCTGCCGGGGCAATTCCCAAAGACGGCCCCTCAGCCGGTATTGCCATGGCCACAGCCCTGATTTCCGCTTTTAACGGCAGGCTTATCAGCAGTAAAGTGGCCATGACAGGAGAGATATCCCTTCGTGGAAGGGTGCTCCCCGTAGGCGGACTTAAGGATAAAGCCCTTGGGGCCTTAAGATGCGGGATCAATAAAATAATTATTCCTGAAAAAAACAAAAATGATCTCCACGAGATGCCGGAAAGCGTAAAGGAGAAAATTTCCTTTTTCTGTGTAAAAGAGCTGTACCAGGTGCTTGAAATTGCATTTGAGCCCCAGGAAAAAGAGGAAAAAGTCACCCCTGTGTCAAAAAACACAGTCAAGTCAGAGGGAAAAACGGATGCAAAGGTTAATACCGCTGTGGGGAGCTGACCTGTATGAAAATTCTTGCCCTGAATACGGCCGAGAAAAGCTGCAGCCTGGCGCTGGCAGACAATGGCCGACTTGTTTGTGAATCGTTTTGCAATTTACCGGTAACCCATTCCATCACATTGATGGATATGGTGAATCATCTCCTGACCGGAATGGCCGGACTGACCATTGATGACATGGATGGGTTTGTTGTTGCCATGGGGCCGGGCAGTTTTACCGGTCTGCGCATCGGCATCAGCGTTGTAAAAGGACTTGCCTTTGCAACTTCAAAACCATGTGCCGGCGTATCAAGTTTAGACGGGATTGCCTGGCAGTTTGTCTCCGCATCAAGGCCGGTGTGCGCCATGATGGATGCAAAAAGAGGGGAGGTGTATTGTGCCGTGTACAGATTTAAAAATGGTAAATTGGTTGAAAAAAGCCGTGAAGCAGCGCTTTCTCCGGAGCTTTCAGCTGATTGTGCCGGCGAGAATGCGGTTTTTGCAGGATCAGGCGCCCAGGTACACAGACAAGCCATTATGAACCGGCTCGGCGCCGGCGCCGATCCTGTTTTTGTGCCGGATTTTCAGAATCATGTAAAACCGGCTGCCCTGGCCGAGGTTGTTTTTGCAGATCCCTGCCTTCTCATGCAGGATCCGGGGCGTATCATGCCTGTTTACCTTCGCAGATCCGATGCTGAGATAACCCATGAAAAAACCGGATCATAAAGGAGTTGGCAGGGGGTAAAAAATCTTATTTATCAGGTTTGTTGACAAGGAATTTTCTTTTTGATAGTGTAGGTTTCTTGGTTTAAACTCAATCGGCTGAAATAGGACGGATTAAGAAAAAAATGGATATATCCACGTGGCCTGCCAGGGCAGATTTTCCAATTGCAAAACCTGGATTTACTTATATTATAGCTGCATTTGTGCTGACAGGACTCCTTTTTTTTGCCGGGCTTGCGGTCTGCGGTGGGGTTTCATTGCTGGTTGCGCTGTTTATGGTCTGGTTTTTCAGGGATCCAAACAGACGTCTGCCGGAAGATGATACTGCAGTGGTGTCACCGGCGGACGGGCGGGTTCTTTCAGCTGAGCAGGTTTCAGAGAATCAGTATATAAAGGGGGCCTGCGTCAGGGTGAGTATTTTCATGAACATTTTCAATGTTCATGTAAACCGCATTCCCTTTGGCGGACGTATAGAGGCCCAGGACTATTTCCCCGGCAGCTTTATCAATGCGTCTTTTGACAAGGCCTCTGAGAAAAATGAGAGAAACGCTCTGATCATAAGATCGGAAAAAGGACATGTATACGGTGTGGTGCAGATAGCCGGGCTCATTGCACGGCGTATTGTTTCCCGCGTATGCAAAGGCGACAGTATTAAAACAGGAGAACGCTACGGCATGATATGTTTTGGTTCCCGGCTTGAGGTTTACCTGCCCCAGGATATTGTTCTGGCGGTAAAGCCGGGAGAAAAGGTGAATGCGGGATCCACAATTATCGGATATTTAACATAAACGGAGAAAACATCAAGGTGGAACAGATACCCATAACACCTGAAGGATACGAAGTTTTAAAAAAAGAACTTCAACGCCTGAAAACAATTGAAAGACCTGAAAATATCAAAGCCATTGAAACGGCAAGAGCCCATGGGGATCTTTCTGAAAATGCTGAATATGATGCAGCAAAAGAAAAACAATCCTATCTTGAAGGCCGGATTGGAGAGCTTGGCTACAAGCTTTCCAATGCCAAGATCATCGATCCATCTAAGATTTCAAAGGATGTAGTAAGATTTGCCTCAAGAGTTGTGCTGGAAAACCTTGATTCAGATGAAGAAGTGGAGTATATGCTGGTAGGGCAGGACGAATCAGATATTGAAAAGGGAAAGATTTCCATCACTTCTCCCCTGGGTCAGGCCCTTATCGGCAAAAAGCCCGGGGATGAAATCATTATTCAGGCCCCCGGCGGTAAGAGATCATATGAACTGGTCGATATTTTATAGGAGGGAGTGTTGTGGCAAGAGTTACCATTGAAGACTGTTTGAAAAATGTTCCCAGCCGGTTCAGCCTGGTGCACATGGTTGCCCAGCGGGTCAGGCAGGTGAGTGAGGGGGCTGAATTTCTTATTAAGCCAACGGGAAATGAGGACGTGGTTACGGCCCTGAGGGAGATCGCTGCCAGAAGAATTGTGTTAAAGGACAAAGAATTGGTCACCAACAAAATGAGCAGCTGAAGTCATCACCATGATAGATATCCAGAAGCAGCGTGATTATAGAAATCTTTCCATAAACAAAGTCGGGATAAAAGAGTTGAGATATCCCATCAAGGTTCTTGACAAGAGCTACGGACTTCAGTCAACTGTTGCCAGAATTTCCATGTATGTGGATCTTCCCCACCAGCTGAAAGGGACCCATATGAGCCGGTTTGTGGAGATTCTGCATTTATTCAGATCCCAGGTGTCCCTGGAATCCATTACCCGTATCCTGGGGGATATGAAAAAGATCCTGGGGGCGGAATCATCCCATATAGAGATTGTGTTTCCATATTTTGTTGAAAAGCTCTCTCCTGTAACCGGTTCCAGGGGCCTGATGGATTATACCTGTCACATCGAAGGCTCCTCCTATGGGGGAAAGAACAGGGATATGGTGGTAAAAGTGGCGGTTCCCATTACATCGGTCTGCCCCTGTTCTAAGGAAATCAGCCGGTACGGGGCCCATAATCAAAGGGGCGAGGTCCTTGTCAGTACCAGGTTTAAAAAATTTATATGGCTGGAGGACCTCATTGAACTGGTCGAATCCTGTGCCTCCTGTGATGTCTTTTCTGTTCTTAAGCGTGCCGATGAAAAGTATGTCACGGAAAGGGGATATGAGAACCCGAAATTTGTGGAAGATGTTGTCAGGGACGTTGCCCAGCGTCTGATCAATGATGACAATATTATCTGGTTTTCAGTGAGTGCGGAAAATTTTGAGTCTATCCACAATCACAGCGCCTATGCCTATATTGAAAAGACCAATCATAAACGGGATAAAACTTGATCATTGAATGTCAGGGATCATTTTAACTTGATCATCGAGTTTCAAGGATCATTTTAAAAAGATCCGCTTTTATATGTTCACATCCCCTGTTGTTCCCATTCACCATAATAACAAAGGGATAAAGCGTGTTTTTATGGTCCAGGAAATAGCCTGCCCTTGTGCAAACCTTGTACAGGGTGCCGGTTTTGACATAGGCCCTGTTCCTTTTTTCCATAAGAGAATAATAGGGCTTGAAATGCATCAGGATTTCCAGCAGTTCAGACGGGGTGGTCTGATTTTTTCTTGACAGCCCTGACCCTTCTGCAATTATTGTCCGGGTAAGTTTGGTTTTCTGCTTGAGATACAAGGTTAATGCCTTTACCCCTTTTTCCAGGCTGGCAGGCGGGGAAAACAAAGCAGCGCCTGTTGTGAGCAGAATCTGATTGGCCATGAAATTGTTTGAATATTTTAACAGATTCTGGATAATATCCCTTAACGTATATGGGGACACCAGGGTGTAAACCTGTTTTGCCTTTGCCGGGACCACTTTGTTTTGAATCCTTCCGTTTATTGTGATGGCTTCCTGTTCAAGAAAATGTTTTACAAGCTGACCTGGGTAGAGCCGACTTTCTTTTTTTGAAAGGGGAATTCTCCCTCTTTTTATTCCCTTTTTTTTGATTTTTTCCTGAAAAATATCCAGCAGCGGGGTCTGTTTTTCTGCTGAAATAAATTTTCCTTTCTCTTGGCTGTACCTAAAGGCAATGGTGTTGAAATTGGCAGATAAGGCCCCGTTTAAAGCATCATATGGATTTTTTGACCCGGTGTTGCCCGGGATGGATATGGAAGTTTGAAAGTAGGAATCATCCAGGATAATATTTTCAATGCAACGGCTCTGGTTTTTTTTTAATATACCGGCAAGGGTAACTACGGCATCTTTTATAACTTCTGATGTCAGAAGCGGGTCTCCGTATCCCTTTATGAAAAGATTGGAGTTTTTGTCGAGAAAAAATTCTGTTTTAAAGGAAAAATCTTCCCCTAAATAGTAAAGCGCGCCAAGGGATGTGACCAGTTTAAGTGTGGAGGCCGGAATAAATAAACCGTCCTGATTTTCTGCGTAAAGGATCTCGCCTTTGTCTGTGGAAAGCAGCACCCCTGCTTCATGACCTGAAGCAGAGGCGGTGCAGAAGCAGAACCATAAAAAAAGGACACTGAGATTTATTATTTTTGGTGTATGCCTGGAGGTCATGGGGAGTTACCTGAATTCAGCCTGAAAGATTTATAATTCAGCAGTCAACAACCCCTCGGCTAAAGACCGAGGGGCTTGCAAGGTAACTTGTAAGCCCGGTTGATTAGCCTAAGTCTTAACTGACTACGTTACATTGGAATATATAGTCATCCCAAGGTACTCCACAC